>JAFADI010000041.1 GCA_023424965.1 Bacillota bacterium | reverse complement strand
ACCCTGGCGGGCAAGCTGCCCCAGAGGAAAATCACCACCGGCGCGGCGGCGGGCTACAGCTCCTATGGCAATCAGATAGGGCTTGCCACGGGCCAGGTGGCTGAAATATACCATGAGGACTACGTGGCAAAGAGAATGGAGATCGGCGCCGTCATCGGGGCGGCTCCAAAGCAGAACGTCGTGAGGGAAAGGCCCCAGCCCGGGGATGCAGTGATCCTTTTGGGCGGAAGAACGGGGCGGGACGGCTGCGGCGGCGCAACAGGCTCCTCCAAGGAGCACACGGAAGAATCCCTGCTTACCTGCGGAGCGGAGGTCCAGAAGGGGAATCCGCCCACCGAGAGGAAAATACAGAGGCTGTTCAGAAAGCCGGAAGTGAGCACCCTGATAAAGCGGTGCAATGATTTTGGCGCCGGCGGTGTTTCCGTTGCCATCGGGGAGCTGGCCGACGGTCTGGAGATAAACCTGGATGCGGTGCCCAAGAAATACGAGGGGCTTGACGGAACGGAGCTGGCCATTTCCGAATCCCAGGAGCGCATGGCCGTGGTGGTGGAGGAAAAGGATGTAGAAGCCTTCATGGAAGCGGCGGAAGCAGAAAACCTGGAAGCCACCCGGGTGGCAAGGGTGACGGGGGACAACCGCCTGAAAATGCTCTGGCGGGGCAAGCTGACCGTGGATATCAGCCGGGATTTCCTGAATACCAATGGTGTAAAACAGGAGGTTTCCGTTTCCATCGCATCGCCTGTGAAAGAGGAAAACTTTTTCAACCGGCTGCCCGAAGAGCTTCAAGAGAGCCTGGACAACCTGGAAAAGGCCTGGATATCCAACCTCCAGAGGCTGAATGTATGCAGCCAGAAAGGCCTGGTGGAACGCTTTGACAGCACCATCGGCGCCGGAACGGTGCTGATGCCCTTTGGTGGAAGATACCAGTTGAGTCCTGTCGAGGGAATGGCTGCCAAGCTGCCGGTGCTTGAGGGGGATACCTCCACGGGCACCCTCATGGCCTACGGATACAATCCCGTCCTTTCCAAATGGAGCCCTTTCCACGGCGCCCTGTTTGCGGTGGTGGAATCGGTTGCAAAGATTGTTGCCATGGGAGGCAATTATAAAAATATACGGCTTACCTTGCAAGAGTATTTTGAAAAGCTGGGCAAGGAACCGCAGAAATGGGGTAAACCTTTCAGTGCACTGCTTGGAGCCTATTATGCCCAGGTGAAGCTGGGTATTCCCGCCATCGGCGGGAAGGACAGCATGTCCGGAACCTTCAAGGACATCAGTGTTCCTCCCACGTTGGTTTCCTTTGCCGTGGATGTAGCGGATGTAAGCCGGGTGCTGTCCACGGAATTTAAAAAGATAAACAGCAAGGTGGTACTGGTTCCCCTCAACAGAGACGAAAATGAAATGCCTGACTTCCGGCAGCTGGACAAAAACTACAGCCGCATATACGAGCTGACATCCAGAGGGAAGATTTTGTCCGCCCACTCCGTGAGGACCGGCGGGCTTGCGGAAGCCATAAGCAAAATGTGCTTCGGCAACAGGATCGGCTTTGATTTTACCGGTACAATGGACCCGGGGAAGTTGTTTGCACCCGACTATGGCTCCATTCTTCTGGAACTGCCTGAAGAGGAGCTTGCGGATGAACTGCTGGAGGGAATTGAACACATACTGCTGGGCCATACCAATGGGGCCGGTGCGATCCGGGCCAATGGGGTGGAAATCGGCCTGGAGAAAGCCATTGAAAAATGGGAGGAGCCCATTGAAAGGATTTTCCCCACAAAGGCGGAAACCATGGAAGGAAGCCCGGTGCAGTACCTGTTTGACTGCGGGGAAAAGGGGGGGCCTTCTTTGCACATAGCAAAACCCAGGGTGTTCATCCCCGTATTCCCGGGAACAAACTGCGAATATGATACCGCCAGGGCTTTTGAAAGGGCGGGGGCCGCGGCGGAAGTCTTTGTGGTAAAAAATCTCACCCCGGAGCATATTGAACAGTCTATCGACGGGATGGTGCAGAAGATCAACAATTCCCAGATCATCATGCTCCCGGGGGGCTTCAGCGGAGGCGACGAACCCGACGGTTCAGGCAAGTTCATTGCCACCGCCTTCCGGAATCCCTATGTCAAGGATGCGGTAATGAAGCTGCTGAAACAGAGAGACGGACTGATGCTGGGGATATGCAACGGTTTCCAGGCCCTTATCAAGTTGGGACTGGTCCCCTACGGAGAGATCCGGGACTTGACGGAAGACAGTCCCACGCTCACCTTTAACACCCTTGGAAGGCATGCTTCCTGCATGGTGCGGACCCGGACAATATCCAACCTCTCACCCTGGTTTAACAATGTGAGGCCGGGAGACATCCATACCATTGCCATATCCCACGGAGAGGGCAGGTTTGTGGCCGGAGAAAAAGACCTGAAGGCCATGGCGGAGAAAGGGCAGATCGCAACCCAGTACGTGGATGCGGAAGGGAACCCGACCTATGATATCAGGTTCAACCCTAACGGTTCCATTCAGGCGATTGAAGGGATAACCAGCCCCGACGGCAGGATTCTCGGCAAGATGGGACACTCGGAGAGAATTGGCACCAATGTGGCAAAGAACGTGCCCGGGGAGAAGGATCAGAAGCTTTTTGAAGCCGGTGTGGCTTATTTCAAGAGGACTTAAAATATTACTTCGGGTTTTGTGCGGAAGTTATATTTTAACTGTCCGCCAAATAAACCCGTTGACAAAAGAAGTCCCGGGAATTATGATTAGAAAGTAAACAAAATAAAAAGTTTGGGGAGTTTTGGATGTCCGTAAGTGTTCTTAACTGATTCAATTCAATATTCTGAAAGGTTTTGAAGCGTCATGGGCTGCTATTGTCGGCCGTATTTATGCTACTTTCCTTTCAGGAGTTCACAGTTAAGAACATCGGTTGAATTCCCCGCTTTCATAGGATAGCTTATTGGCCGTGCGCTTACCGCACGGCTTTTTATGTCGATAGGCATCTACTTGTTGTAGCTGCCATGGGGCTGTAAACGGCGTTTGTTCGTTTGCAGCCCTTTTTTCGTTAGAGCTCCAGAGGGTTTTATTGGAGAAGGAGCGGGATCAAAACTCTCCAACCGGAGTGCAAAGTGAAAGGAGAAGAAAGAAGATGAACAAAACTGCCATTGAGTGCCTGGAATTTGAAAAGATCAAAGAAAGAATCAGCGGTTTTGCTCTGTCGGCACAGGGAAGGGAGATGATAGAGAGGCTGCAGCCCTCGGGAGACATGGCTGTCATCAGAGGCTGGCTGAGGGAGACCACCGAGGCAAGAGCGATTGTCAACCGGTTTTCGGGAGTACCCCTCCAGAGTCTTTCGGGAATGGATAAAATTATGGAGAAATTCGGGAAGGGTACCCTGCTGTATCCGGAGGAATTGTGGAGGATAGCCCGGTTCCTGGAAGGGGGGAAGAAGCTTAGAAAATTCATGCTGGATAAGGATTCCCTGGCCCCGCTGGTCAGCACCTATGCCCTGTCCATCTGTGAGCTGGAGGATTTGAAGCTGGAGATAGACCGCTGCATTCAGAACAACCGGGTGGACGACAGGGCCAGCAGCGAACTGGCCAGGATAAGGAAGAAGCTGGCGGTGGCGGAAGCCAGGATTGAGGAAAAGCTGGCAAGCATTCTAAAGTCTCCCGCCTACAGGGATTACCTGCAGGACGGCGTTGTGAGCATGAGAAACGGAAGCTATGTCATCCCTGTAAAACGGGAGCACAGGAGGAGTATTGAGGGAACGGTGCTGGACACCTCCTCCAGCGGTTCCACCGTGTTTATCGAGCCTGCAGGCGTCAGGAGGCTGCGGGAGGAGCTGGGCCTCCTGAAGCTGGAAGAGGAAAAGGAGGAGTATAAAATACTCTCCTACCTGGCGGGACTTGCGGAAGGGTATGCAAAGGAACTGGGCATCAACCTGGAAACCATGGCCCATTATGATTTTATCTTTGCCAAGGCAAAATACAGCAAGGCAGTGGAAGGGCAGTCCGTTGGCCTTAACACCGGGGGATACGTAAGGATAAAGAGCGGAAGGCATCCTTTGATTGAAGGGGCAGCCGTTCCCCTGGAGTTTGAAATCGGAAGGGAGTTCCGGGCCCTTGTCATTACCGGACCCAATACGGGAGGAAAGACGGTGGTGCTGAAGACCGTAGGGCTGCTGTCCATGATGGCCCAGGCCGGACTCCATGTGCCTGTGGAGGAGGGAAGCGAGCTGTGCGTATTCAAGGATATCCTGGTGGACATCGGGGACGGACAGAGCATCGAGCAGTCCCTCAGCACTTTTTCCTCCCACATAAGGAATATTGCCAGCATTATGGAGTGTGCGGACAAAGATACTCTTGTGATCATGGATGAACTGGGTACCGGGACCGACCCGGGAGAGGGGATGGGGCTGGCCGTTGCGGTCATGGAGGAGATTTTTGCCAAAGGGGCTGCCATGATCGTCACCACCCATTACAGTGAAATAAAGGACTTTGCCGCCCGTACCCCCGGCTTTAGAAACGGGTCCATGGAATTCGACATCAACACCTTAAGGCCCTTATACCGCCTGAATATAGGGCTGGCAGGGGAAAGCAACGCCTTTCTCATCGCCCTCAGGCTGGGAATGAAAAGGTCTGTGATCGAGAGAGCCCATGAAGTCACCTACAGGGAAAAAAAGGAATATTCCGGGCATTTATCCTCTACGGATTCTGAAGAATTAAAAAACAGGGAAGTAATAGTGCATAAGGTAGAGCTTAAGGAAAAGGACAGGAAGCTGCAGGAGGCGAGGCAGACCGTAGGCAAACAGAAAATTGAGCACAGGTTCAGCGTGGGAGACTGTGTCTTCGTCAGCAGCATGAACCGGACGGGAATTGTCTGCGAGGAGGAGAACCATAAGGGGGAGGTGGGTGTCATGATCATGAAGCACCGGTTCAAGATCAACGGGAAGAGGCTTTCCCTCTATATCGAGGGCCAGGAGCTGTATCCGGAGAACTATGACTTCGACATTGTTTTTGAGTCCAAGGAGAACCGGAAGAAAAGGCACAAGCTGGGCAAAAAGCATGTGGAAGGACTGGTGATTGAGGCCGGCAGGAACGAGTAAATACATCGGAGTGCGGGGAAAATGGATTGTGGGCCTATGGGCCTGCAATCCATTATATCTTTCGGAGAGAAGCAACGCCATAATATTTAATGAATTTTTACCGGTTGCCGCTTTATTTTTTTCCCTAAAACGTTTAAAATAAACTTCTATGAAGTTAAACATCAGGAGGTGATAGGATATGCCAGCTGCAAACCATCCGGCATACCAGGAGGAACTGGAAAGGTGCAGGTATACTCTGGACTATGTGGGAAAGACACTGGAAGCCACATTGAAAAAGAAAGAAAAACTTGATCAGGAAGTAGACCGGATTAAAAAACATCTAAATGCCGACAGCAGCCTTAACTATGTTGACCTTATGGTGAACACGCTGCTGCAGGGAAGTATGGCATTAAAGCTCAGAAACCTGATTACCGCAAGGAGCAAGCCTTATTTCGCCAGGGTTGATTTTGCGGAGGAAGGAAAGCGGATGCCGGAAAAGCTCTATATCGGGAAGATGTCCCTTATGCGGGAGGAGGACCAGGAAGTCGTCATCGTGGACTGGAGGGCGCCCATCGCAAACCTGTATTATGAGGAACGCCTGGGAGATGCCAGCTACAATTGTCCTGACGGGGATATTTCAGGACAGCTGCTTTTGAAAAGGCAATTCTCCATCAACGAAGGAAGGCTTTCCGAAGTATTCGACATCGACATCACCACAAATGATGATTTCCTGCAGTCCTATCTGGGTGCAAACGCGGACAACCGTCTGAAGGAAATCGTATCCACCATACAGACCGAGCAAAACAAGATCATACGTGCCGACATGTGGAGGCCTATCGTAGTACAGGGAGCTGCGGGAAGCGGAAAAACCACCATTGCGCTCCACCGGATCGCGTATCTGATATATAATCATGAAAAGACCCTGAAACCGGAAAATTTTATGATCATCGCCCCCAGCAAGTTTTTTCTCAATTACATTTCTGAGGTTTTGCCGGAGCTGGGTGTTGAAAGGGTCGTACAGTCAACCTTTGAAACCTTTGCCATGGACCTGCTGGGTAAGAAGTTCAAGATAAAAGACCCCAATGAGAAGCTGAGCTTTTTCATAAGCAGGGAGGGTGTGGAAAAGCCGGGGGAACAGAGGCTGTTGTACAAGGCGACAGAGCTGAAGTCTTCGATGGACTTCAAAACCATCATGGACAGGTATGTGGAGCATATTGAGGAAGGCTTCATACCCGATGGGGATTTTAAGCTGGAAGGCGTGGCGGTATATACCTGTAAGGAAATCAACCTGCTTTTTAAAAAGGAATACAAAAGATTACCTGTTGTAAAAAGGATGGATGAGATAAAAAAGCATCTCAATACAAGACTGAAGGCGATGAAGGGGAGAATCATCAACCGCCTTCATGAGCAATGCGATGAAAGGCTGGAGTTTCTCAAATCCACCATGGAAGAGGGAGAGGAAAGACACCGGCTGATCGTTGATGCCATTGACAGCAGAAATGAGCATATTGAGAGGTTGGAGAGCCACGCCAAAAGGTCTGTCAACGATTACATCAAGAGCATCTCCAAATTCAGCCCCTGGCAGTATTACACCGAACTGATGGCAGATAGGCCGCTGCTTCAGGAATTGTCAAAGGGGATAGCCGATCCGGAGACGGTTGCATACCTTGCGGATTACACCAATAAAATGATACGGTCGGGGTCTATTGAAATCGAAGACTTTGCTCCCTTGACCTACTTGAAATACCTTATCTACGGTATCGATGAGAAAATCCCCGTAAGGCAGGTTATTATCGATGAAGCCCAGGATTTCAGCGTATTCCAGCTATATGCACTGAAGAAAATCATCAATAGCTCCTTTTCCATTCTTGGCGATTTAAGCCAGGGAATTCACTCCTACCGGGGCATCAGGGATTGGAAGGATGTCCTGTCTGCGGTTTTTGACGACAGAAGGCCGGAGTACCTGACCCTTGAACAGAGCTACAGAACTACGGTTGAGATCATGGACGCGGCAAATGAAGTGATCGGAATGCTTGAGGCCAGGGATTATCCCAAAGCAAAGCCGGTGATAAGGCATGGCGAACCGGTGGGGCTTATTTCCGCCGGAAGTGCAGACGAAATGCTTGTGCTTGCCTGCAAGGCTGTGACTGACAGCCTCAGCCAGGGCTATAAGTCCGTTGCCGTAATATGCAAGACCCTTGAGGAGTGCAAGGGAGTTCACTCCCGTATGAAGGAGCTTTGCCCGGACATGTACCTCATTACCGGCAAGGAGGACCAGTACAGGGGAGGAGTGGTGGCAGTCCCCTCCTACTTATCCAAGGGCCTGGAATTTGATGCCGTATTTATTGTGGATGCCGGAGAATTCGGACCGGAGGAGCTGGAGGTAAAACTTTTATATGTGGCCATGACAAGGGCACTGCACAGGTTGGGCCTTTTTTACAGGGAGGGCCTGACACCGGTGCTGCAGAAAATATCAGACATGAAAAATATGAAGGGGGATGAAGAAGATGCCTAACATGGAAGGATTTAAGGCTGTGGTGGACAGCTTTTACAGTGAACTGTCGCAGACTCGGGAAGGACTGACTTAACGACTATTACAGGCATATGAAACTGCATAGGGAGCACTTTGACGGCCGCTCGAAAGAGCTGGAAGAATATTACTGTTGAAAAGTGCCCATTATCTTAAAAAACTTCATTTCAAAAGTGCATGTTCCTTTATATAATGAATTCAGCTTCAGCATGCATTGAAAGTATATAAAATCCCTCATCAATGGTATGATTAGATTGACATAAAACATACCAAACGAGGGATTTTTCATATAGGGTAAAGGTGGTGCGGGATAATGTTCAGCGTTCTCATAGCAGAGGATGAAATGCTTGTACGGTTTGGATTGAAGACGGTTATCGACTGGAAGCAGTTCGGCATGGAGGTGGTTGCCGATGTGGCCGACGGGCAGGCCGCGTGGGAGGAATACCAAAGACGCAGGCCCGATTTGATTATTGCCGACATAAAGATGCCTGTGATGGACGGCATGCAGTTGATATCCAAGATCCGGGAAGAAGATAAGGAAACCAGGATCATCATACTTACGTGCCTGGAGGAGTTCCACATTGTGCGGAAAGCCATGTCGCTGGGGGTTTCGGAGTATATATTGAAGCTTACCATGACAAAAGAAGAGATGGAAGCCGTTCTGCGGAAGGTGGGCAACGAACTGAGAAGCAAAGCGGAACCGGAACAGGCCAAGGGAAGCAGTTTTGACAATGTGAAAAACAATATAATGAATGATTTCCTGTTTTATAAAATTTATCCGGAGCAGGAATTTGCAAAGCTGGTACGCAGACTCAACCTCCGTCTGAGTCCCGAACGGCTGGTATTATGCCTGGTGGAGATCGACCATTATGAATCCCTTCAGGCCAGATTCAGCGACGAACACGGCCAGTTGATCCGCTTTTCCATGCTTAACATTTTTGAGGAACTGCTGAAAAACTACAACCGGGGTGAGGTGTTTCACTTAAAGGACAAGTACTACATGCTTTTGTTCAGCTTTTACGACGTAGTCAGCGAGATGAAGGTCTATGAGATACTGCGGGAGATTACGGGACATATGGGAAAGGTGCTGAAAACCTATTACAATGCCACACTCACCATTGGAATAAGCAGGATACAAAACGGGTACGGCTCTTTGAAAGCAATGTACGATGAAAGTAAAAATGCCCTGGAGCAGAAATATTTTCTGGGGACGGGCGCCTGCCTGTTCATAAACGAAACCGGCAGCGGAAAAATTTATAACGATGCCAAAAGCAAGCTTGAAAAAATGGTACAGGAACTGGATTTTGCGGGGAGTGAATTTAAAAGGGAGGTTGAGGTCAAGCTTGCCTCATGGATTATCAACCTGCAAACAAGGAAGGAAGAAATACAAAAGGTATTTACCGCCTGGCTTTACTGGTCCCTTTCCGCCATGAACCTCAATACGGCGGAGGCCTCCAAGCTTGTGCCCGAATATTCCTACCGGATCAATTCCAGTGAAACTCTGGAAGGGACAATCAGCCTGTATGTAAGATACCTGCAGGAACTGACGGCCATTAAGTCCAAAAGGCGCAGCATAAGCAAGGAAGTGGCCGAAGCCATACAATTTATCAAGAACAACCACCATAAGGGCATAACCTTGAAACAGGCGGCGGAGTTTGTGGAGCTGAGCCCCAATTATCTGAGCAGCTTGTTCAGAAAAGAGGTTGAGATGAATTTTATCGATTATCTGAACAATTTCAGAATAGAAAAAGCCAAGGAACTGCTGCTGCACACCCACCAGAAATCATACAAAATTGCGGAAATGGTGGGTTTCTCAAGTGAAAGCTATTTCAGCAGGACCTTTAAGAATCTTACCGGCTTAAGGCCCAATGAATTCAGGAGAAAATGGGCGGCCAACCTTTTGGAGGATAATTTTAGCGATGAAATTTAAAATGGATTTGAAAAAGAGGGTCCATCCCAATCTGGTCACTACCTTGGTCATCATGTTTATGGGGATGATTTTTTTTATCCTTGCCGTAAGCAGTATTTTTGCCTACAGCCGTATCCTGAACATCATGAAAAACCAGATGGAACAAACCACTTTAAGCCATTTCAACCAGTCGGAATACAATATCAACATGCTGCTTGAAGAGACGGAAAGAATATCCACGCTTATTTCCAGAAACATGTACCTGCAGAATTTTTATAACAAAAGGCAGACAAACGAGCTGAAGGACATCGCAATGATCAACGGCATTTATGAAAGGCTCACGCAGATTTTAAGCAATTACGAGTACATTGAATCCATTTATTGCTATGGAGAAAACGGAATCATCCTTGTCAGTACCCAGGAGGGAAATTTCTTTTCCAATGACCAGAAAAAGGAAAATTGGTTTTATACCTCCGGGGCCTACAACAAAATTAATGATAAGGACAGCAGCACCTTCTGGTTTGGGGGGTATTCCGCAAAGGACTTCAGAATTAACAGTATGGTGGAGAGTGAAAATAAAAGGTATATAACCTTTGCCAGGAAGCTCAATTTCTTAAACAGCAGGCTGGCCACCCTTGTCATCAATGTGAATGAACAGTACTTCACCTCCATTTACAACAATTCATCCCGGGGAATTTATAATAATATGTATGTCATCGATGACAAGGGCATTGTAATTTCCAACAAGGACAGCAGAGGCATCGGCCAGAAGTGCTCCGGATTTTACGATATGGACAGGGGGAAAAGCAACGGCAGCTTTACCTCCGGTAAGGAGCAGGACGGCAAGCAGGTAATATACCACAGCCTGGAGGATACGGGATGGACCATGGTCACCGAAATACCCATGGGAGTCTATGCAAAGGATATCCTGGCACTGCGTAAAATCTTCATCGTCCTCTTTGTCTTCGGGATCATCCTTGCCTACCCCCTTTCCAGGTACTGGGTCTACCGTATTATGAAGCCTTTAAACCAGCTGACCCACCTCATGGGCGAGATGGAAAAGGGAAAACTGGGCCTGATGCTTCCTGATCTGCCTAAAAACGAGCTTGGCCTCCTGGGCAAGCAGTTTAATAAAATGTCGGCAAGCATCTCCGAACTCATCCGGCAAAATGAAATGATCCAGGTTGAAAAGAGAAAAAGGGAAATCTATGCTTTGCAGGCCCAGATAAACCCCCATTTTCTATACAACACCCTCAACACCATCAAATGGATGGCCCTGATGGTGAATGCCCCAAATATTGTCGACAGCATAACAACCCTGGGAAATATCATACAGCCCATCTTTAAAAACAGCAGCATTTCCTGCTCCATCCGGGAAGAGATTTCTTTCCTGGAGAATTACATAAAAATAATGAATGTCCGGTACGGCGAGTGTATAAAAACAAATTTCAGCGTACCCGGCAATCTCCTGGAATTCAAAATACTGCGGTTCATCCTGCAGCCCCTTTTTGAAAATTCCATCACCCACGGCATCAATAAACAGAATGGAAACCTGGTGATCAATCTTGAGACCCGGGAAGAGGATAATGATATCCTGTTTACCGTTTCCGACAGCGGCAAAAGCATGACGGCCGAAAAGCTGGAAGAGATCGGTGCGCTGCTGGAAAGCTCCTACAAAACCGAAGAACCTTATGCTTACGGAATCGGTCTTGTAAACGTCAACAGACGGCTTAAGCTGCATTTCGGGGAAAAATACGGCATCCGGCTCATCCTCGGGGAAGAGGGCGGCATGGTGGTATGCCTTAAAATACCCAAATCGGAAAAGGACCTGTAAAACTTTACAAAAATTCATAGAATTGTACTGTACAATTATTCCCTCATAAAAAATCGGCCGAATTCAAAAAAAATTTGAACTTCGGATTTCCGCTTTTTAATACATTTATTAATTTTATTCATTTATGCCAGGACTCCTGTACCAATATAATCAACGTATCTATCGGATTTAGTAATTTTGTACTTGTTTTCATATTTATCTATAGCAAAAAGTGTGGGAAATGGGATATTTTATGTATACAAATTTATTTTATGAAATGTTGCATGAATATATCAGGATGGAGGGCGTTTATATGAAAAAAATTACAATCTGGACTTCGGTTATCGCAGGTTTTCTTGTTTTCTCCATTGCTCTCGGGTTTTGCTCCGACAGAACCGGAATTCGGAAAATTGCGGGTGTGGCGGTAAGTGAGGAAGAGAAGGGCGACCTGTGCATACCCCCGGAAAGCGGCAAAAAGAGCACGGTTACCTTGAACTTCACCTATTGGGGCAATTTCAACGAAAAGAGGGTCATTGAAAACGTATGCAATAAGTTCACAAAGAAATACCCCCATATTATTGCCGAGGCAGTGCAAATTGAAGGCAACTATGCCGCACAGATGCAGTTGATGGCCTCAAGCGGCAACCTGCCGGACATCGGCTATATGCCGGTGGACCTGGGGGAAAAATGGGCGGCGGAAGGAAAATTTGTCAATCTTTTTGACATGCTTGCAAGAGACGGGGAAATAAAAAGAGAGGATTTCCTTGATTATATCTGGTATAAGGAAAGTTCCGGCGATGCATGGGGAATTTCTTCGGCAGGAGAATGCTTCGGACTGTATTATAATAAGGTATTGCTGCGGGAGGCCTGCATTGATTCCCTGCCTTCCGCCGCCGAGGATGCAATGGCCTGGGAGGAGTTTGTGGATACCGCCCGGAGGCTTACCCTGGATACAAGCGGCAGAAATGCCTGTGATAAGAATTTTGATCCGGGGCATATCAAACAATATGGCATCATGTTTGATACCAATTATCCCCCGCTGCTAAACAATTTTATTTTCAGCAACGGAGGCGAATGGATATCAAAGGACGGGAAGAACTTCAACCTGAATGGCCCGGAGGGGGTTGAAGCCATACAGAAGCTGGCGGATTTGATCAATGTCCACCATGTGGCGCCTTCTCCCGCGGAGGCAAGGGCGCTGCCGGGATTGACCGATGCGTTTGAAGCCGGAGTGGCCGCCATGATGGTGGGAGGACAATGGATCAACACCGATCTGAGCAGTGGAAAAGTGAGCTACGACATCGGGGTGCTTCCCAGGATGGAAAAAAGCCTGACGGTGGGGATGAGCGGGGCAACGGTGCTGTTCGGTTCTTCGGAGCACCTTGAGGAGGCATGGCTGCTGCTCAAAATGATGTCCGATCCGGAGGCATGCATTGAACCATACTCCAGCGGATTGTGGATGCCTCTCAAAAAGGAGTGGTATACCAACCCCCGTCTCATTGAAAAATGGGTGGACGTAAATCCCGCCGCCCATCCCCAGGGCTTTAAAGACGCCATGATGAGGCAATTGATCAATCATGGCGTACCCGATGCGAGCTTTTATATGAAAAACCAGTCCCGGATCATACCTCCGGTGATGGAGGCTTTGAGACCCGTATGGAATGGCAGCAAAACGGCTTACGATGCTTTGAAGGAGGTGGCGGACAAAGTGCAGCCCGCCATCAAAGGCAGGTATGATGTTGAGTGATGGGGGCAAAAAATCATAGAACTGTACCAGGGAATAAATGGGTCCAAAAATATTTTACTTCCTTAAGAAAAATTTGAACCACCCTTTCCCGGAATTTTAAACATTTCTTAATATCGTTCATTTATCAGAAAAAGGCCATCTCCTATAATTGAGGATACCAATCGTTTGTCCGCAGGATGAATGCAGATGTGGCGGGCATGCATTGACGATAGGAGATGGATAGTTTTATCTGCCCCCTCATGAACACTCCACAAGAGAAAGAGGTGATAAGGGAAATTGGTTTTGGAATTAACTTACTTATGGGGAGATAAACAGGAAAGAGTATTAAACCGGGTTCATGAAGGGAAAGGGGTAAAACTATCCACCTCCAGGGACAGCGATTTGCTAAGAAAAGCGAAGGGCGATTGTATCTCAAAAAAACCATGGAGGTAAAAATGATGAGAAAACGAGCAATATCACTGGTAATGGCTTTTATTATGGTTTTAAGTTCGTTGGTTTGCACCGTTCCGGTATCCGCCGACAACGGTGTGCTTGACGGCCTTGATGAAGCGGTTCTGGTGGCACGCTACCTGTTCGATGGGGACACGGACGACTGGTCCAGAAATGGCTACAATGCCACCTTGTATAAGGGCTCCACCGGTACCCAGGCGGCTTTTGTGGAGGACAGCATATTCGGCACGGTACTGTCACTGCCGGGCGGAAGCAATGGCAATTACGTCAGGATTCCCGGGGAAGCCTTGATTGACGTAAGCTCCGTCAGTGTGACGGGCTGGGTTTATGCCAAATCCAACACCAATTACCAGAGATTCTTTGACTTTGGGCAGAACAGTACCAGAAATTTCTATTCCTGCCCCAACACCACCTACCGAAGCCGTATCACAACTACCGGATCGGCGGGTGAGGTGGGCAATTCTGCCGCCAATACTCCCAGGAACCAGTGGGTCCATCTGGCGACGGTGCTGGACACCGACAGCAAGACCATGAAAATATATTCCGATGGCGTCATGGTTGCCCAGACCAACAATGTGAATATGACAATGAGGGACATTGTAAGCCAGACAAATGCGGCTGCCAATCTCCTGTATATCGGTAAATCACAATACAGCGATCCCAATTTGAATGGAAACCTTCATGACGTCCGCGTTTACAATGTTGCGCTGACGGATGCACAGGTAGCTACCATACGCAACAACGCCATAACGGATGAAGTCAAGGTCAATTCCGATCTGGCGGCTATCAGCCTGGGCAATCTGGCAAACCGGACAACAAACCTCACCCTGCCTGTCAGCGGTGCTTCAGGGACAACCATTGCATGGGACTCCGACCATCCTGAGTTTGTTTCAACGACAGGGGTAGTCACACGTCCGCCCAATACCTATGAACAGGAAAGCGCAACAGTTGTCCTTACGGCAACGGGAACCCTCAACGGGGCCAGTGCTGCCAGAACCTTTACTGTTACAGTTCCCCGTTTGCCTTCCGATCAAGATGTCGTCACTTCGGACGCAGCAGCAATCAATCTCGGAGATATTTCGGCAGTGAAGGCCAATATCACGCTGCCTACCACAGGCAGCATAGGCGCTTCCATCAACTGGGCGTCCGATAAGCCGGAAGTCATATCCACCGAGGGGGTGGTGACCCGTCCCGCACCTGGTGCCGGAAATGCCACCGTCACCCTTACAGCCACAATTTCCTACGGTGCGGCTTCCACCACAAAAACCTTTACCGCCACGGTTGTTGCCATGCCTACCGACCAGGACACCGTGGACATGGATGTCGCAGCGATTAATCTGGGAGATTTGAACACTGTGGTTGGAAACCTCACTTTACCGACCACCGGTGCATCAGGTTTGAGCACCCTTTCATGGACCTCCAGCAATGAAGCCGTCATATCAACCGCCGGTGTGGTCACACGCCCGTCCTATGAGCAGGGAAACCAGACGGTTACCCTGACGGTAACTGCCACCATGGGTTCAAATGTAGCCACAAAGTCCTTTACTGCAACGGTAATCCGTATATCCAGCGCACCTGTGCTGACCGGAGTACCGGATATTGAAGTGGAGACGGTTGTGGGCACGTTGCCCCATTTGCCCTTCTATATCCCGGGACAGTATCAGGATGGCGGAACGGGGCCATTGATCCGCGTTAATTGGCCGGCACCCGCCAATAACAATCAGGTGCTTTCCACCGGTACCTATACCATGACAGGCACCGTTCCCGACACTGCTTTTACTCCTACCGCAACGGTAACAGTAAAAAAAGAAACGGAAGGGGTCAACGTAATCTATAAGAATTCCGAGTTCTTCAACATAGCCGCCGGCTTCAAATACGGCAGCAGGATAGCTCCCAGGCTGGAGAACGATAAAGTGCTCACCGCCAGCATCAAGGCTGACAATATCACGGAAGAGAGTCTGGATACCACTATGATCGTGGCCCTTTACGACTCGGCCAACAGGATGGTCAGTGAATCACACACCTCAAAAAGCGTCAATGCAGGTGAAAATGGCAGCCTGAGCGCGGATATCACTCTTCCGGGCGATGTGGGCGGTTACAAGGTCAGGGTTTTCGTCTGGAAGGGTATGACCCTGGAGGAAGCCATCAATCCGCTCTCCGGTGTTGTAGAAATTAACAGCAGCGGTGTGGACTATGATTTTGAGGCTCCGGAAATTACCCTGGAGGCATTTTCACTTGGAAAGGTCATTTTGAACAAGCAAACCGACGGAAGTGACACCCAGTTTATCAAAAACCGTGACAAGTTTATCACAGGACTGTTGAACACCAAGCCGGACAGCTTCCTGTACATGTTCCGCAATGCCTTTGGAGAGACCCAGCCGGCGGGAGCCACCGCATTAGGCGGTTGGGATACCCAGACCACCAAGCTGCGCGGGCACGCCACGGGGCATTACCTCTCCGCATTGGCCCAGGCCTATGCCAGTGCAAGCTATGATCCAAACATTCAGGCAAACCTCAAGCAGAAGATGGACTATATGGTGGACACCCTGTACGACCTGTCCCAGAAATCCGGAAAACCTGCTGTCGAAGGAGGTCCATACAACGCCAGTGCAAAAACTGTTCCCTACGGACCGGGGAAGTCGGGCTATGATTCGGATTTCTCCGTGTCAGGTGTCAGAACCGATTACTGGAACTGGGGAGAAGGCTTTATAAGCGCCTATGCTCCCGACCAGTTCATCATGCTGGAAAACGGAGCCACCTACGGCAGCTCCAATGCTCAGATATGGGCTCCCTATTATACCCTGCACAAGATCCTTACAGGCCTTGTGGACTGCTATGAACTGGGCGGCGAAGAAAAGGCCCTCACTGTCGCCAAGGGGATGGGTCTGTGGGTATACAACCGTATAAAGGACATTCCCGACTCGCAATTCTTAAGCATGTGGGACCGCTACATTGCGGGAGAGTATGGAGGCATGAATGAAATCATGGCCAAATTGTACCAGCTTTCCGGGGATGACAGGTATCTGATAACGGCAGACAAGTTTGACAACATCAGCCTTTTCTACGGTAACCTTCAGAAATCAGGAGGGCTTGCCAGGAACGTGGATACCTTCCGCGGACACCACGCCAACCAGCATATACCTCAGATTGTGGGCGCCCTCAAGCAGTATGACGCTACCAAGGACATCAAGTACTACGATATAGCGGCCAACTTCTGGAATATCTCCTATAACAGCTATACCTACAGCATAGGCGGCGTAGCCGGTTCCACGTCGAATTCCGAGAACTATACGGCGCAGCCCAACTCCCTCTTTACCCTCGGCTTCAATACCGGAGGGCAGAATGAAACCTGCGCAACTTACAACCTGCTCAAGCTGAGCCGCCAGCTTTACATGCACGACCAGGATACCAAGTACATGGATTATTATGAACAGGCTTTGTATAACGACATCCTGTCTTCGGTGGCGGAAAACAACGCGGGCAATACCTACCACATACCCCTGAATCCGGGAGCGGTAAAGGGCTTTGGCAATTCAGGCATGAACGGGTTTACCTGCTGCAACGGTACGGCGCTTGAAAGCAATACCAAGCTCCAGGATTCCATTTACTTCAAGAGTGTTGACAACAAGGCCTTGTATGTAAATCTCTATGTTCCTTCCACCCTCAACTGGACGGAGCGCAATGTGACGGTTACACAGGATACCAATTTCCCTTATGCGGACAGCACCAAACTGAAAATTACCGGCGGAGGCAACTTTGACATAAAAGTCCGCGTCCCCAAGTGGGCCACAAAGGGCTTCATCGTCAGCATCAACGGCGAAGAGCAGGCTGTCGCGGCAACTCCGGGCACTTACCTTACGTTGAACAGGACCTGGGCGGATGGCGATACCATTGACCTGAAGATGCCTTTCCATTTCTATCTCAGCCCGCTCATGGACAAACCCAATATCGCCAGCATCTTCTATGGACCGGTTCTGTTGGCTGTTCAGGAGTCAGGCACTCTGTCCACATGGCGGAAAATGAACCTGGATGCCGGCGATATCGGAGCTTCCATCACCGGTGATCCCAGTACCCTCACCTTCACTACCAACGGAGTGACCTTAAAGCCCTTCTATTTAACCTACGGCCGCCATTCTGTGTATGTGGACGTGACTCTGCAGTAGACTAAGGCAAAGTGGAGTGGATATCAAACATTAAAGGAGGGTGAGACAAGTGAGGGGTAGGATAATCAGTATAGTAACGGCAATCGCCATGTTAATAGGCTTGTTTGCCGGAATCCCCGCACAAACTGTCCTTGCGGCCGGAGCTTCTGCAGACATAAGCAATGTAGCCGTGTCCATCGATACCGTCGGCGGTAAAGTGACGGTTCAAGGGGCTATAAGCACAGGCGCAGGGAAGGAAGTAACCATAAAAGTGGTCAACACCACAGGCAATGTGGATTACGCCGGACAGACCACCAGTGGGGCAGGAGGCAACTTTACATTTACTTATACGCCCAATGGACCACTGAACGGAAAGTACACCTTGAAAATCGGCGGAGAGAATGTAACGGCCCCATATGACGGCAATATCGAAGGCGGGCCTGTGGCCACAAGCCATACCATCACCGCAAGCGCAGGGGCAAACGGTTCCATCAGTCCCAGCGGTGCAGTCGCGGTAAATGAGGGAGCAGGCCAGACCTTCACCATTACCCCGGATACAGGCTACCAGATCGATAAAGTGCTGGTGGACGGTTCCGAGGCGGCAGCGAACGGAGGCAGCTATACCTTCACCAACGTGACGGCCGATCATACCATAAATGTAACTTTTAAGGTTACAGGTGAAAATCCCCCTGTGACCCACACCATAACCGCCAGTGCGGGAGCCCACGGTTCCATCAGCCCCAGCGGCGCGGTCACGGTGAATGAGGGGGCAGGCCAGACCTTCACCATCACCCCGGATGCAGGCTACCAGATCAACAAGGTACTGGTGGACGGTTCCGAGGTAACAGTGAACGGAGGCAGCTATGTCTTCACCAATGTGACGGCGGACCACACCATAAGCGCAACCTTCAAGGCTGTAGACGGCGTTCCGTCAAGCATATCCAACGTAACCCTGTCGGTGGATGCCGCCGCCAACAAAGTGACGGTCCAGGGGGTGATGGCCTCAGGCGCAGGTAAACAGGTGACCATAAAGGTAATAAATTCCGCTGGAAACATGGACTACATCGATCAGGCAACCAGCGGAGCCAATGGAAGCTTTAACTTTGCGTATACGCCCAATGGAGGTTTGAACGGAAAGTACACCTTCAGAATCGGCGGAGAGAATGTGACAACGCCATATGCGGGCGACATCGAGGGAGGGCCTGTAGCCACAAGCCATACCATAACCGCCAGTGCGGGAGTCCACGGTTCCATCAGCCCCAGCGGTGCAGTCGCGGTGAATGAGGGAGCGAGTCAGACCTTCACCATCACCCCGGATGCAGGCTACCAGATTGATAAAGTGCTGGTGGACGGGTCTGAGGTGGCTGCAGGCGGAGGGAGCTATACCTTCACCAACGTGACCGCCAACCATACCATCAGTGCAACCTTCAAGGCTACAGGGGAAAATCCGCCTGTGACCCATACCATAACCGCCAGTGCGGCAGCCAATGGTTCCATCAGTCCCAGCGGTGCAGTCGCGGTGAATGAGGGGGCCAGCCAGACCTTCACCATCACCCCGAATGCCGGTTACCGCATCAATAAAGTGATTGTAGATGGTTCGGAAGTGGCAGTGAACGGAGGCAGCTATACCTTCACCAACGTGACCGCAAACCACACCATAAGCGTAACCTTTACCGTAATATCTTCAGGAGGAGGTTCGGGAGGTTCCGGGTCCGGAGGAGGTACCGTACCGCCCACACCACCCGTTGAAAATACGGAGCCGGAAGGCGGAAAAATCAAGACCGAAGTTCCCACGGTGACCAACGGGGTAGCAGAAACCCAGGTATCCCCGGATGCCATTTCCAAAGCCCTGAACGGTGCGGCGGCAGATCAGAGCGGCGTAAAAACCGTAACACTGGAAGTCCCTGCCGCGAGCGGAGCCAACGAATACAGGCAGACGCTGCCTGCAGGCCTTTTGACATCAAATAATGCAGATACGAGAGTGAATATGGTAACGGAAATAGCCAGGGTGGAAGTGCCCTCCAACATGTTCGGCAATACGGCACTTCAGGCAAGCACCGTAGGAGTATCCGTAGCAAGGGCCGACAGGTCTTCCCTGAAGCCTGAGGTGGCACAGAAGATCGGGAATAAGCCTGTGATAGAACTGAGCGCCTATGCGGATGGAAGAAAAATATCCTGGAGCAACAGCGCGGCCCCTGTAAAGGTGTACATCCGGTATAATCCCGGCAATGAAGAACTGGCCAACAGCGAATTCATAACCGTGTGGTATATCGACGGGGCAGGGAATGCAGTGCCTGTGACCAATGCCAGGTACAACCGGTCTACCGGCGAGGTTTCCTTCACCACCACACATTTCAGCAAATATGCCGTAGCCTATGCACCCAAAGCATTTAAAGACCTGGACAATTACGCATGGGCCAAGCAATACATTGAAGTAATGGCGGCCAAGGGTGTCATCAACGGAACCTCCGCCGACAGCTACAATCCCTCTGCAAGCATCACCAGGGCGGATTTTATGAAGCTGCTGGTTTCAACGCTGGATTTGCATGCGGAGTTTACAGACAATTTTGCCGATGTGAGGAAGGACGTCTATTATTATGACGCCATCGGCATAGCAAAGAAACTGGGCATTGCCACCGGAGTGGGCAACGGGATGTTCAATCCTTCCGCCGCCATAACACGCCAGGACCTCATGGTTCTGACGGCGAAGGCCCTTAAGCTGGCCAAAGGCCTGGAGGATGCAGCGGTGAGTGATATCGGCGCCTATACGGATGTGAACAAGGTCGCCGGCTATGCACAGCCTTCCGTTGCAGCGATGATAAAAGCGGGCATCATACAGGGCTCGGGAGGAAGCATCAATCCTTTGAACAATACCACCAGAGCGGAAGTGGCGGTGATCATGTACAGGCTTTACAACAAATAAATGGCAGGATGCAATTAGCATTTGCACAATAATCCAATTCACTTTTATCTGGCAACCTCTGGTGCGAACAGCATTGGGGGTTGCCATACCTTTTATATTCCCGCAGTGTTAAAAATAGAAAGAACGGGGAGGAGCTTATGAGAAAAGTAATTTTTATGTTTTTAATCCTTCTAGCCGCCGTGGTGAGTATTTCAGTGTATGCCTTCAATCCCGGATTTAAAGCCCCCGCGCAAAAGCTTTCAGGCCAAGGGGCTGATATAAAGGGGCCGCAAGCCGGGTCTGCCCCGGTGGGAGAGAACTGTGTGGCTTATGTGGGAGGACGGGGGATTACCAGAGAGGAGTTCAGGTTTTTTTTATTGCCCATAAAGGGGGAAATGGAACTGGAGGCGGACGCAGACGATTACCTGACGCGGGAGATTTTTTGGGCGGGAGGCCAGGATGGGGTGGACCCCAATCCGGCAGCGAAAAACCGGGCGCTGGACAGTGTCCATGAATTTGCCGTTGAGCTGCTGAGAGCACAGGCGGAAGGCATTGACACCGACGAGGAAGATACCCGTAAATTAAATGGGCAAATTGATGAGTATGTCAGGGCAATCGGGGAACACATCGGAACGGACGGGAAGGAGGACTTTGAAAGGCAGTGCGGCATTCCCGTGGACAAATACAAGCAGGTTGGTGCCGAAAATATTCTGGCACAGGAGTATGAGAAGCGGCAGAAAATGAAAATACGTCCTGCCGGTGCGGAGGTCGAAAAATATTACGAGGACAATCTGGAAATTTATCAGGAGGCCAGGGTCCGGCATATCCTCATTCAGACCGGTGATCCGGATACCCGGCAGCCTTTTCCGCAGGACAGGCTTGAAGGGGCAAAACAGCGGGCATATGACCTGCTTGACCGGGTTAAAAAGGGAGAGGACATGGCCGGCCTTGCAAAGCAATATTCCGAAGATCCGGGCTCAAAGTACGACGGGGGTGAATATGTCTTCCGCAGGGGAGAGATGGTAAAGGAATTCGAAGACTGGTCCTTTGACTCCCGGGTCGGAGACGTGGGACTTGTAAAGACGGAATTCGGCTATCATGTCATGAAGCTGGAGGGAAAAACAAGCTTTGACGACATTCGCGCCCAGGTGGAAAAGGATCTGGTGGGAGAGATTTATGCGGAACAACTGGCGCAGTGGAAAAAAGATCCCAGATATAAGCTGGTAATAAACAACAGCGTATTTGACAGTATAAAAGTAAATGTACCTTATTCACCGGAATAGCCGGAAGCGGTATAGTGAACCATCTGCCGGTAGTACTGGGGTGCCTGACCCATAATTCTTTTGAAGGCGATAGAAAAATAATAGGGATTATTAAAGCCAAGTGCAGCGCTGATGTTATTGATTTTTGCCGGGGAGGATTCTAAAAGCTCACAGGCCTTTTGAATTTTTAACCGTATAAAATAGTCTACGGGGGTATAGCCTGTCTTTTCTCTGAAAAGCCGGACAAAATAGTATTTGGATACACCTGAAAAGTGGGATAATTGGTCAAGGGATAAATTTCCATCCGCGTTGTCCAGCATATATGAGATAATCTTTTCCACGTTGATGTCTTCAGCTTTATTAAATCCCTTGTTTAAAGTCATACTGTTCATATAGCTTAAAATATTCATCAGGTAGGAAGTGGCAAAAAGCAGGTTGCTGTGCGTATAGCCGGTTTTTAATACATTGAATATATCCTGCAGCCAGGATAATATTTTCGCATTATCTCCGATGTGAAGAACAGGGGAAGCCAATGTGAGACCCAGCATGTCCATATATGCATTGGAATTTTTACCTCTGAAATGAATCCAATATTTGGTCCAGGGAGCTTTGCCGTCAGCACCGTAGGAGTGGGGGATATCCGGGGGGCACATGAAAACATCTCCTTTTTTTACACTCCAGTGCCTTCCGTCCAATTCCAGCCATCCGAAGCCATCCACGCAATAAATTATAACATGGTCCTGGAGCAGTCTGTTGTTTACAACATGTCCATAAGCTTTGGTATAACATCCTGTCCATGTAAGGAAAAGATTGGACAGGATTTCATTTTGAGCTTCTCTTTCTATCACATCCGGAGGAGTGTAGAAAGATATCTTTTTATAGTCGGTGAGGTCCTTTGAGGCTTCCGGTTTAGAATTCAAATATGTATTATCCTTCACGCAGGCAGTCTCCTCTCCATTTGCCAGTCCATTGAATATGGCAATATATTATATCTATCCGGGCAATAAAGCAAATTTTATTTTGCGTGTAAGAGAGCTATAATCAAGACGTATCAAATTTTGCATGATAGAAAGGATTTAACACCTATGCCAGGTAAATTTCATTATCAGCCCCCGGAAAACGGGTACCCGGAATGGAACAACAATCCGGAAATATACAAATTGAACCGGATGGAGGCCCATGCGGTGTTAATGCCCTGCAATACAGTAAAAGAAGCCCTGAGGGGAGAAGTACAGGTGCCGGTAAACCGGCTTTCCCTGAACGGAAGCTGGAAGTTCAGCTTTGCGGAGAATCCCGCAAAAAGGATTAAAAACTTCTATGAAAGGGAGTATGACTGTTCCGGCTGGGGCACCATAACCGTTCCCGGGAACTGGCAGCTCCAGGGCTATGATTATCCCCAGTATACCAATGTGAAATATCCCTGGGAGGGCAAAGAGGACATCCGACCTCCATTTGCTCCCGTTGAATACAATCCGGTAGGTTCCTATATAAGAACCTTTGAACTTCCGGAGGACTGGGAAGGAAAGCCGGTCTACATAAGCTTCCAGGGGGTGGAATCGGCCTTCTATGTGTGGGTCAACGGCGAGCTGGCGGGTTACAGCGAGGATAGCTTTACTCCCGCTGAATTTGATATCACGCCATACCTGATGGAAGGAGAAAACAAGCTTGCGATGGAGGTCTACCGGTGGAGCGATGCCAGCTGGCTTGAGGATCAGGATTTCTGGAGGCTCAGCGGGATTTTCAGGGAGGTCTATCTCTATACGACGCCCCCGGTGCACATATATGACTATTTTGTGGTGACGGAGCTTGACGGGGATTGTGTGAACGCCCATTTGAGGGTAAAAGTGAAAGTAACCAGCTATTTCGAAGATAAAACAGGACGCATGAGGGTTGAGGCAATGCTGTACGACAAAAACGGGAGGGATGTATTTGAAAGACCCGCATTGGCGGAGGTTTCCCTCGATTGTACAGGAGCCTGTACGGCGGAGCTTGTAAAGCATGTGGAGAAGCCATTGAAATGGAGTGCGGAGCATCCCAACCTTTATACCCTTGTCCTGAGCCTGAAGGATGAGACGGGCGAGATAATGGAGATGGGAAGCTGCAGGGTGGGCTTCAGGAAATTTGAAATCAAAGACGGCTTAATGAAGATAAACAACCAGCGGGTAGTTTTCAAGGGGGTCAACCGGCATGAGTTCAGCTGTGACAGAGGGAGGGCCATCGGCCGGGACGATATGCTGAAGGATATTCTCCTCATGAAGCAATATAACATCAACGCGGTCCGTACCTCCCACTATCCCAATCATCCCGCGTGGTACGACCTTTGCGACGAGTACGGCATCTACCTGATCGACGAGACCAACCTGGAAACCCACGGCACCTGGGGATGTAAGCAGAATGGCAGAGAGGAGCCGGGGAACATACCGGGCAGCAAACCGGAGTGGACCGGCGCCGTGATTGACCGTGCCAACTCCATGCTGCAGCGGGACAAAAACCACCCTTCCATCCTCATCTGGTCCCTGGGGAACGAAGCCTACGGGGGAGAGAACTTCATCAAGATGCACGATTTCCTCAGAGAGAAGGACTCTACCAGAATTGTCCAGTACGAGGGGGTCTTCAACCACCGGGCCTCAGAAGCTGCGTCCGACGTAGAGAGCCAGATGTACACCAAGGTGGAGCAAATGGAGCAGTATGCGCTGCGAAACGGAGAAAAGCCCTTTATCCTGTGCGAATACAGCCATGCCATGGGGAATTCCTGCGGCAATCTGTTCAAGTACACGGAAATGTTTGACAGATATCCTGTATTGCAGGGAGGCTTTGTCTGGGATTGGATCGACCAGGCGATAAAGGCGAAAACTCCTGAGGGGGTGGAATATCTGGCTTATGGAGGGGATTTCGGCGATGAGCCCAATGATGGCAATTACTGCGGTAACGGCCTGGTGTTTGCAGACCGGAGCGTAACGCCGAAGCTTTACGAGGTGAAAAAATGCTATCAGAATATCTTGGTTTCGGCAGTAGACCTGCGGACAGGCAAATTCATGGTGTCCAACAAGTATTTGTTTACTGAGCTTAAGGAATTCAGGATGCTTTGGGAGGTATCCCTGGACGGCAATGTTATCTCCGAAGGGGAGGCGGTTGCGGATGTAAAGCCCTGCTCAGCAGAGCTTGTGGCGCTGCTCTACAAGCTGCCGGAAAACGGTTCTGCTTCCGGGGAATACTGGTTGACAATCCGGTTTGTATTGAAGGAAGACACAAAGTGGGCGGACCAGGGACATGAAATTGCCTTTGAGCAATTCCGGCTGCCTGTGGAATTCAGGACGGAAAAGGGAGCGAAGGGTCAGTTCCCTTCAATGAAAATTTCTGAAGACCAAGCTGACGTCAGGATCTGCGGACAGGATTTCCAGGCGGTATTCAACAAGGCTTCAGGCGGGCTGGCGTCCTATGCGTATAAGAACGTAGAGCTTTTAAAGGGCCCTCTGGTACCCAATTTCTGGAGGGCCTATACCGACAATGACCGGGGCAACGGCATGCAGGACAGGTGCGCCACCTGGAGGGAAGCGGGAAGAAACCGGAAACTGCTGTCCATGGAAATACAAAGGCGCAGCGACAGGATTGAGATAAAGGAAGAGTACCTTCTTCCCACAGAATACCCCTCCCTGTGCAGGGTGTTTTTCACCGTATTCGGCGATGGAGAGATCAAGGTAAGGGAAGAGCTTGTGCCCGATGACGGGCTTCCTGAAATTCCCGAGGTGGGGATGCTGTTAATCATGGACAAAAGTTTCGAGAACCTGAAATGGTATGGGAAAGGCCCTCACGAAAATTATTGGGACAGGGCGGCAGGAGCAAAAATAGGGATTTACTGGGGAAAGGTGGGGGAGCAGTTCGTCCCCTATTTGCGGCCCCAGGAGTGCGGCAACAAAACAGAGGTCCGGTGGATGACGGTGACAAATAGCGCAGGAGTCGGTCTGATGGTCCAGGGCATGCCTGCGGTGGAATTCAATGCGCTGCCCTTTACGCCGGCGGAGCTGGAGGGAAGCGACCACGCTTACAAGCTCCCGGAGAGCGACAAGGTCGTGCTGCGGATCAACTACAGGCAGATGGGCGTGGGGGGAGACGACACCTGGGGAGCCCGGCCCCATCCGGAGTATACGCTGTTTGCCAACCGGAGCTATTTCTACAGCTTTATCCTCAAGGGGATTGCTGCTCTTCCCTTTTATTCTTAAAAGCCTCCCTGTACTCCGAGGGGGTGTGGCCCGTTGACTTTTTGAATATTTTCCTGAAGTACAGAAAGTCGTCATAGCCCGATTTTTCCGCGATCTGATTGACATTCAGATCGGTGGTTTTGAGCAGCTTGCAGGCATTTTCGATCCGAAGTGTTGTCAGGTACTCCAGATAGTTTTTTCCGATTTCCTTTTTAAGAAGCTGGCTGGCATACCCCGGATTGATGTTGAGCTTGTCGGATACCTCCGTCAGGGAAATATCATTGGCAAAATTGGAATTGAGATACTTAATGATGGCCCCGGCGGTTTCATTCTTCAGATTGTACGTATGAATTCCGCCGGCGCCATGGATTTTGGTTTTTTGCATTGCTTCCTTCAGGCCTTCCAGGAGCCTTTTTACATCCCCGTACCGCAGGACGAGCCTCTCAAAACCGGTTATATGGCTTAAAGGGCTGTATTCCATTTTGCCCTGGAGATAAAAATACAACAGGTTATAAAGATGAAAAGCGTGGAGAACATTCATGCCGCCTTTTTCAAAATGCGCCGGGGCTTTGCCCAGGATGACGTCCAATTCGGACAGGTTGCCATCCTTGAGCTGCTTTTGTACGGCCATGAAAAATTCCTCCGCTGCCATGCTGCTGCCGGAAATCTTGCTGTAATAGTTAACTTTTGACAAGGGGTCGATGAAATAGTGAAAAGCCGCGATGGCCGCCTCGTCGATACGGTCTAAAATCAAATCTCCCCGCGAGAACACATTGCTGATGCCGATGCCCCATACCCAGTCAGGCAACGGCTCGGGCAAAATCTGAGAGGACAAAATGCCGCTGGTTTCCTGGATGAAATAGGCCGTCCTGTCAACCCCCGTCTGAAAGACAATTTTGTGGGAGGCCCCTGGAAGGCTGAGCCTTTCCCGTCCCGCCGATACAATCACCCTTATGCCTCTGTCCAGGTCCAGCCCCGCCGCCATAAACCGGTCGTTGACGAGGGATTGCCGGGTACTGCTGTTTTCTCCGGGAAGCAGCAGCGTTTCATAGAAATTGTCCTCTGTTTCATGTTCCTTCTTTTTCCCGTTGAGCTTCACAAGAAGCTGTATGATTTCATTCTCATCAATGGGCTTTAGCAGATAGCTGAAAGCGCCGTTGTTAAGGGCCTTCTGGGCATAGGCGAATTCTGCAAAGCCGCTTATTACGATAAAGGTGACATGACCCAGGTGTTCACTGACTCTTTTAATCAATTCAAGACCGTTCATTCCCGCCATTCGTATATCTGTAAATACCAGTTGGGGCTTGCTTTCCATTATTTTTCTATAGGCGTCTAGCCCGTTGTCAGCGCTCCCTGCTATTTCAAAGCCGTATTTGCCCCAATCTACGGAAATTTTGAGGTTTTCTACGATCCACTCCTCATCGTCCACCAAAAAGACCTTATCCATCCGACTTCCTCCTGTAGGGGATTCTGATCATCACCGTTGTGCCTTCATTTTCCACGCTTTCAATATCAATGCCGTAATTGGTGCCATAGAACATCATGATCCTCTTGGCAACATTTTTGACGCCGATTTCCGCCGGGACGTGGTTCAACAGGGAAGTATGGGGACCAGCGGCCAATTTCAGCTCCTCAAGTGAATTCTTGATGCTTTCCAGCTTTTCTTTGTTGATTCCCACCCCATTGTCCATCACATAAAATATAAGCTCCTCCTGATTTTGTGCCCGGCATTTGATGGTGAGCCTGCACTTGCCCACCTTCAGCTCCAGGCCGTGGTAAATGGCGTTTTCCACAATGGGCTGAAGGAGCATTTTAATCATATGGGCCTCAAGGCATTCGTCGGGAATGTCAAAATCCACCTCGAATTTGTTTTTGAACCGGATCCGATGAATCTGAAGATAGGATTTTACAATCTCAATCTCGTCGGAAAGCTTTACGAAATCCTCTCCCTTGATGCTGTAGCGAAGCATCTGGGCAAGTGCCACAGCCATGTCGCGAACCTCGTAAACCCCTCGCAGGTTGGAGATGCTTTTAATGGATTCCAGGGTATTATACAGAAAATGGGGGTTTATCTGGCTTTTTAGAAATTCATACTCCGACTTCTGTTTGAGCAGCTCCATCTCATAGAGCTGCGTATTTGACTGGACAAGCCTCCGGGTCAGGCTGTCGATCTCATCCAGCATTTCGTTGAAGCTCTGCGCCAGCTGGTTGACTTCTGCATAGCCTTCGAGGCTGACCCGGCTTTTGAGCATTTTAAGGTTGCCCGCCTTGATTTTCCCTATGAAGCCCACCAGCTTTTCCAGGGGGTGGATGATATTGTTTACAATGAGGACAAAAAGGAAAGAGCAGAAAAACAAGGAAAGAATAAAAAAGCACAATACGATAATGGAGCTTTTGGAGACGCCTGAAAGCAACTGCTCCCGGTTCACCACGCTCACCATTTTCCCGCCGACAGATTCCAGGTCCGACACGCTTACGATATAATCATGGCGGTCCCTGTTCACGATATAGTTTCCGGAGGGGCGGGAGGCACAGTCCGTCGCAATTTCCAGGGAAGGGCCGTAAGATTTGCCCACATTGCTTTCGAATACATTTTTATACCTGTCAAACAGATAGGATTGGGCAGTATTGGTGTTGAGAAAAGAGCTGATATTTGCGCCAAGGCTGGCCGTATCCACGAGGATGGCCACAATTCCTATCTTCTGGCTGGAGTTTCCGTATTTTTGCAGGTCATAGACCGACGAACCCACGACGATATAGATGTTGTGACCGTCATTGTACATTCCGGAGCAATAGGGGGAATTATGGTCTTTGAGTGCGCTGAGCTGCACATCGCTAAGCTTCAGGGAATCAAGATAGCCGTGGGTATTTCCGTTGAAGCCCATGATGATGACATTCTTAATACCGCCCTTCAAGTTGGTCATGTTGTTGATGAAGCTGTTTACCGACAGGGACATGTCGTACTTCCCTTCGTCGCTTGTTTCGGTCAAATAATTTTGAATGACGGGGCTGTAGGAAATGTTGGAAACGATTTTTCCGATATCCGCAATGCTCCTGTCGATATTCTGGGCCGTTTGGGCGGTGATTTCCTGAATATAGACCTTGTTGTTGCTCTGTATGATCTCGGAAATTTTATGGTTAATGGCAAAAAAGGCCGTGACGGACAGCAGCACGATGGTCAGGGCAAGAACCATCATCTGGTCTCTGATTTTAAATTTGCTGAAGGTTTTAAACATAAATGTTTACCGGCTTCATTTTTTTTATTTTAATTTTATGCCCAAACCAGGCAAAAGACAATAAGGAACCTGCGGGCCGGGAGCCAAAGCGTGAAAAGCCGGGGAACCACCGTCATCCGGTGGCCCCGCAGCTCCCTGTTCAATCAATGATTCCGGCCTTTTTTGCTTCCGCATTGACCTCGTCAATAAATGCATCATAGCCCTGGCTCTTGTATTTCTGCATCAGCTGATTCCACTGTGCATCCAGGTCGCCCTTGGAAATGAAGAGCCTGGTGATGTCGTCGGCATTCATGTTGTAGGTGAACTTACTCTTAAGAGGAGTATTCAGAGACTGTATCATGATATTGTAATTATCGGGCACCTTGCAGTTCTCTTCCTTCCATTTAAGCCAGTCCAGTCCCATTTTGGCCACCTTGGGGTCGTTTGCGGGATTGGTCCATGCAAAGTCGTCGTTCCAGGTTGAAAAGGATTGCCAGACGATTTCGCTCTTATAGAGGTCCTGAAGGGCCTTGAAGGCTCCCGTCGCGTCCTTTTCACGGGTGATGGTATAGCTGTCGCCGTTCTTGGTGAAATCCTTGCCCGGAATGCCGAACCACCTCAAGTCCATTCCGTCGGGGGATTCAAGGTAATCATAAAGCCTGAGGATGCGGTCCAGCTTTTCATCGCTGACCTTGGCGCTGATATAGGATTCGGACCAGAACAGCATTTTTTCTCCGGCGTAGTAGTTGCCGTCCGGCGCCACAGGCATGTTTAGAACCACAAGGGCGTCAGCCATGTTCTGACCGGGATGCTTTGCATTCCATTTGGGTATGTACTGCTGGATCCAGTGGCCGGTAAAGGGCGTAAATATGATTGCCGCCGCATCGCCGTTGATGAATTTGTCCTGTCCGTTGAAGGACTGGCCGTTGATGGCGAAATCTTTATCGATGAGGTCTTCATCCCAGAAGGGTTTCATGGCCTTCAACCCTTCAAGCGTGGATTTGGAGAAAAATCCCGGGATCCACTTGCCGTCCTCCCTGGTCCATGCATCGTTTATATAGGCGGGACTGTAGTTGCCCAGCAGGCAGTAAGCCCATTTGATGGTATGGGGAGTCAGGGGCACCTTGCCGGGGTATTTGGCTTTGATCTTCTGGAACATATTTATGTAGTCATCCATGGTTTTGGGCGCGGAAGTGAGGCCCAGAGAATCATAGACATCCTTGTACATGAGGATGACGTTCATATACTGTTTATCTGCGGAATAATTGCCTATGCGGGGAATGGCCCAGTACTTGCCGTCTTTATACAACAGCTTCGCCTGGGGGATTTCCATTACCTTCTTAAGATAGGGATAGGGGCTTAAATCTGTTGGCAGCGCTTTGATCACCCCCTGGCTCTGCCAGTTCCAGGTATCGTTTTTGTCAATGCCGTCGTCGGCCAGCAGGTCAGGCAGGGAGCCTGAAGCTGCCCACATCTTGAATTTTTCCTGGTAGTCGGTCCAGGAAACCACCACAGGTTTTACGGTGATATTGAGGGCTTTTTCGATCTGCTGGGTCACTTCATCCTTGGTGTCTGCCGTTGGAAAGGCGTCACCGTTCTGCCAGAAGGAAAAAGTAATCTCCAGCTTGTTCTTCAAAGGGTCGCTTTTGTCTGGAGACGGCGCTTCGGATTTTTTGGTATTGTCGGGGCCATTATTGGTACTGCAGGCGCAAAGGGTAAAGACCAGAACAAGACTTAATGCCAAAGCCACCAGGGATTTTACTTTTTTCATAATTATCCTCCTTAAAATTAAGATATTTGATAAGTTTGTCAAGCTTTAATGGAGCCCAGCATAATTCCTTTCGTGAAATACTTTTGCAGGAAAGGATAAAACATCAGGATGGGGAGGGAGGTCACAACGACGATGGCCATTCTGACGCCCTGTGTATATACCGGTTCTCTGGCTCCCACAATCAGGCTGCCCATGGATGAAGAAATGGAAGTCTGCATGTTTACCAGCATGTTGCGTAAAATCATTTGGATGGGCATATTTTCCGGGGACCGGACGAACAGCATGGCATTAAAATATTCATTCCAGCGGTCTACGGCGTAGAACAACACCACCGTGGCAAGGATGGGCTTGGAGATGGGGAGCACGATCCTGGCCAGAACCGTGATATCGCTGGCACCGTCTATTTTGGCGGACTCCTCAATGCTGTCGGGAATATTCCTGAAATAGTTCATAAGCAGGATCATGTAGAAGGTATTGATTCCCACCGGAATGATCATGGAAGCGATTCTATCCACCAGGCCCAGGCTGTTTACGACAATGTAATAGGGAATCAGACCGCCGTTGAAGATCATGGTAAGGATGACCATGTACATGAAGAAGTTCCTGCCCGGGTAATTCCTTTTTGAAAGGGCGTAGCCCATGGTGATGGAAAGGAACATATTGTAAAGCACGCCGAAAAAGGTCACGGCCGTCGTCACCAGGAATCCCCTGGGGACGGTGGCGTCCGTAAAAATATACTCGTAGGAGCTGAAATTGATGCTCCTGGGGAGCAGGTAAAACCCGCTCAGGGTGGAGTCCCTGTAGGACGTGACGGAGACCAGGAGCACGTTGTAAAGGGGATAGACGGTAAACAGCGCAAACAATGCCAGGGCTGCAATAATAAGGAGGTTATAAGGAGATATTTTCTGCCTAAAAAATTTTTCGCTTTTCATATTGCGTCTGCACTGCGCCTAAAGGAGGCTCTCCTCTCCGAATAATTTGACGATGTAGTTTGCACCAAACAGCAGGACGGCATTGATCACGGACTTGAACAAGCCCACCGCCGTTGAGGTGCCGAAGTCAGAACCCAGCTGGAAGGTCCTGCGGAAAATATAGGTGTCAATAATGTCGGCAACATTGTAGACCGACACGTTATACATGTTGAAAATCTGGTCGAAGCCTGCATTCATGATGTTGCCCACCGCGAGGATAAGCAGGATCGCCGCGGTGCTCCGGATTCCGGGCCATGTGATGTGAAGGGTCTGTTTAAAGCGCCCTGCCCCGTCGATGATGGCTGATTCGTACAGCTCCGGGTTTATGGAGGAGATGGCGGCCAGGTAAATGATGGAGGTCCAGCCGGCTGCCTTCCAGACGTTGGACAGGTAGAGCAGCGGCCTGAAGAAGGCCGGGTCCATCAGCAGGGTCTGCTTTTCCATTCCAAAGGTGGCCAGCAGGCGGTTAACGGTCCCACCGTCGGACAGCAGGCTGAAAACGATGCCGCTCACGACAATCCAGGAAAGGAAGTTTGGGAAGGTGAAGACGGTTTGAAAAAACCGTTTCAGCCTGTTGCTCATAACCTCGTTAATAAGCAGCGCCAGCAGGATGGGAACGGGGAACTCAATGAGAAGGCGCTGGAGGCTAATGACCAGGGTGTTGCCGACCGCCGTCCAGAAATCGGGAAGCCTGAAGATTTCCCTAAAGTTGTCCAACCCTATCCAGGGACTCCACAAAATGCCCTGGCTGATTTGGAACTGTTTGAAGGCCAGGGTGACGCCATACATGGGGAAATAGCAAAACAACAAATAATAAACAGTTCCCGGAAGCAGCAGCAAATAGATGTAACGGTTTTTCACCAGGCTGCTCAGTAGTTTGTTCTTTGAAGCAACGGTATTGGACATAGTTCACTCTCCCTCTGACATCATTATAGTTTAGCCCCCGTAGGTTTCATATGGAGCAACCCTTGCTGCGCTATTGATTTTTCGCACATCCCAACGGCCCCTATGGAAAAAAACGAGCTTTTAACGTGAGTAAATCTGCATTGATTCTTCCATATTATTTTTCAGAGCAGATAGTATAATTTACCTTGAAACTTTTGTTATGTATTTAAAGAAGCAACAGGAGGTCATTCAATTGATACGCCAAAAAGTACTTGCTACAACCTGCAATAAACAGCTCCGGGTGGATCTGGCAATAGATACGGGAGCCCTCTGCTATGGGGCCACAGGTTTTCTCTACGGCATGAGCCATGAGGGCATCCCCTCCGATACCATGCTGGCGGCCTTGAAGCCCCAGGTGCTTGCCCAGAAGGCCCCGGACGGCATACAGCATCCGGGAGGGGATGCGCTGGAGGTGGCACCTCAATTTTTCAGAAACGGGGGAAAAGAGGTTGAAATATATATGCAGGATTTCTATGCCTCCTGGCCTTACCCGTATAATATGGAAGATTACCTCAGGGTGGCTGCCGGGATGGCACGTAAGATCGCTGCGCATCCCGACCGCCGCAAATTTGTATATGTGCCCTTGAATGAACCTGACTCCAACGGCTATAACAAAACCGACAGGCTTCAGCTTATGTTTGAAGACTGGCGTTTGCTGTATGACACCGTACGGAAGGAAGACCCGGGGGCCAGAATTGCAGGCCCGGGCTTTGCGGTCTATGACAGCGCCTGCTACGGTCAGTTCCTGACTTTCTGCCGGGACAACCATTGCCTGCCGGACCAGATGGTATGGCATGAGCTGGATGACAGCTTTTACACCGGCTGGTACGACAGGGTGAGAGATTACCGGAGCCTGGAAGCGAGCCGGGGAATAGCCCCCATTCCCATCGTAATCAACGAGTATGTGAAGAATGAAGAAAACCTGGGCATCCCGGGTATCCTGGTGCAGCACATCACCCGGTTTGAGAACAGCAAGGTGGATGCCTGCCTGGCATATTGGTGCAAGGCGGGAGGCCTGAATGACCTGGTGACCTGGAGCGACAACAAGGCCACAGGCGGCTGGTGGGTGTTCAAATGGTACGGCGAAATGACGGGACACACCGTGGAGGTTACGCCGCCGGACCCCAATGCCCGGGGGCTTTCAGGATTTGCCTCTTTGGATGACGAGAAGCGGCAGGTGCGTATCATTATGGGAGGGGCGGAAGGCGAGGCGGAGATCGTAGTATCAGGCTTTTCCGCCGTGAACTGCTTTGAGGAAGGGGCTCATGTCACCGTCTGGGCTATCGACGACTCAGGAAAGGCAGTCTCAAAAGGCCCTTACCTGTTCCTGCAAAAGGACTGTGACATATCCGGCGGAGAGGTAAGGCTCCTGCTCGACGGGCTTGAGGCCAATGCCGCCTACCACTTGATTATTACTCCTGCTTCAGGAAAGTCCGCTGTCCACCCGGGCAGGGTTGAGGCGGAATATGCAAAGCTGTCGGGGACTGCCAGGGTGAGGTATGGAGATGGGGAGGGATATTCGGGCACCGGATATGTGGATTGCAGCGGGGACAACAGCCCCGGCGTCTGCTTTGTCATCAACAAGGAAGAAGACGGCTATTACAAAATAACACTGCGGTATTCCACGGGACCGGTGGAAGGTGTACCTGAGGACAGGAATATGTGCATGCAGCTGAACGGAGCGCCTCTAAAGGACATGCTCTGTGGCGGCACACCGGACTGGAATACCTGGCGGAGTGCAGCTGTGACGGTATTCCTGCAAGGGGGCATCAACCGCATTGAATTCACTTCCCATGGGGAGGGCAAATCCGAGTATGTCCACATAGATTGTATTGATGTAGAAGCCTGGGCGGGGGTTGTTACAGATTATGAAGCGGAAGGGCCGGAGAACACGCTGGGGGGAATTGCCCATAGGGCTCTGGATACCACCGCGTCGGGAGGCGGGGTTGTAATGGGTATCGGTGCGGGCCCGGACAATTATCTGCAGTTTAATCAGGTATATGTGCCGGAGGCAGGCATCTACAGGATGGTAGTGCGCTTTGCCAACAATGAGCGGGGGAGCGGCGCCGGGGGAGCGGATATCGTTGACCGGTATGCGGCCATAAGCGTAAACGGAGGAAGCCCCCAGGGGTATTATTTCCGGTATACGGAGGGGTGGTCGGATTACCGTACAAAGGTTGTAAATGTAGAGCTTAAGGAAGGAAACAATACCATCCGGTTTTCAAACGGCCGGGGGTATGTGGATCTTGCACTGGTGGAAGAAACCCCTCCTGAAGGCAAATGGTCCCCGCTGGGAGTGGAAAATCCCGGGACCTACCGTTACCTGCGGTACACAGGGCCGGACGGAGGCCATTGCAATATTGCAGAGATGGAATTTTACAATCCCCAGGGGGAAAAACTGACCGGAACTGCCTTTGGGACCACCCCGTCAAATTCTCCCGGTTTTGAATATTACCGGGCCTCCGACGGAGATACCGCCACGGCCTTTGATTACGCAGGCGCAAAATGCGGGTATACGGGAATCGACCTGGGGGAAGGGAATGCACAGCGGGTTGGGTTCATAAAGTACTATCCACGGGAAGGCTATGCCCACAGGATGGCGGGAGGGAAATTCCAGGGCTCCAACGATAACCGGTATGAATCCTGCTGGGCACCCAACATCGATAAGATTTCCATTGCCAGATGCCTATTCTAGCACCGGCTTCTTAATCAAAAAAGGGGAGGAGGACTACAGCAATTGAAGAAACCGGGCGATGAAATAGAATAAAAAAACAGGAGGCAATTCTATGTTAAAGAAGATCATTGTTCTTGCAACGGCGTTTATCCTGATTCTCACGGCGGCTGTTCCCGCCAACGTTTTTGCGGCTACCGTTACCCTCACGGTGGACACCTCCGTCAACACGGGAGCCATTCTGTACGGAGGCATCGGCTGGCTCTACGGGCTGGGGGAGAACACCAAGCCTGCGGACAGCTTGATCACAGGCCTGGGACATCCCCAGTATTCCGGACAGAAGGCTCCCTGGGGATTGCAGCATAATGACGGGGATGCCCTGAACACCGCCGTACAGGCAAAAAGAACAGGTCTGAGAGGCATCAGCATCTACGTGCAGGACTATTATGCCCAGTGGCCCTATCCCAATAACGGCATAAACAGCTATATCACCAATGTGGTTGACAAGGTGTGTGCCAGCGTGGTAGCGGACTCCAACCGGAAGTTCTTCAATTATGTGCCCTTCAATGAGCCGGACTGGATCTGGTACGGTACCTCGGGCACCAAGCTGACCCAGTTCTGCAACGACTGGAAAACGGTATACAACAGGATCAGAACCCTGGATCCGGGTGCCAAAATCGCAGGTCCCGGCTTCAGCACCTACAACGCATCGGCCTATGACACTTTCTTTTCTTTCTGCAAGGCCAACAACTGCCTGCCGGACATCACCACCTGGCATGAACTGGACGGGAGCTTCTTCGGCAGCTATGATACCCACTACAACAACTACAGGAGCATTGAATCCAAATACGGCATTAGCACAAGAGAAGTCTATATCAATGAGTACGGACAGAGCTCCGGAGAGATAGGACGTCCCGGAAAAATGATCCAATACCTCTCCAAATTTGAAAGGACCAAGGTATACGGCAGCACATGCTTCTGGACGGGGATCGGGACGCTGAACGACCTGGTTTCCACCGACGGAAGGGCGACGGGCTGCTGGTATCTGTACCAGTGGTACGGACAGATGACCGGGAATACGGTGCAGGTGACGCCGCCCTCACTCACCGGCCCCCTCCAGGGCATTGCAACCAGAAGCGCCGCCAACACCGCCAAGGTCATCTTTGGAGGCGCGGCCAATGATTCGGAAGTATTTGACTGCAATGTGGTAGTGAAGGGATTGTCAGGGAGCTCCGTCAACTACTCGGTGCTGGAAACGAATTATACGGGGACCAGCTATCAGGCGTCTCCTGCCACGATTAAATCCGGCACCGCCGCCGTATCGGGAGGACAGGCCACCATTACCGTGACCGGCTGCAAGGCCCTTTCGGCCTATCTGGTCAATATCACTCCGGGAAGCGGCGGCGGAGGGATCGTATCCGGCTCCACCTACAAGCTGATAAACAAAAACAGCGGCAAGGCGCTGGATGTTTCCCAGGGTTCCCAGGCCGACGGAGGAGATGTCATCCAGTGGACCCAGAACAGCGGCAACAACCAGAAGTGGGTCATCACCGATGTGGGCAGCGGACAGTACAGGCTGGTGTGTGTAAACAGCAATAAAGCCCTGGATGTCTATCAGGCCTCTACGGCCGATGGGGCCAATGTGGTCCAGTGGACCTACAGTGGGTCCGGAAACCAGAAATGGACCATCACCGACGCGGGCGGCGGCTATTATAAGGTGATAAATGTAAACAGCGGCAAGGCCCTGGATGTTTACCAGGCATCCACGGAGGACGGTGGGGATGTGGTCCAGTGGACCTATAGCGGTTCCGCCAATCAGCTGTGGCAGCTTGTACAGCAGTAGAATAAAATTTATAAGGAATCCTTGAAAGTACAGTTTGAAAATCCGGAGGAGGCCATGGGCCTCCTCCGGATTTTGCTGCAGGATGCGTGTGGGTTTGAGGGCTGGGAGAGTTCAAGAAAGCACATTTGATTTGTAATTTAAAATGCAGTATACTTTTTATGTCGAATTATCAGAATGGGAGGTAAGCAGACGTGATTTCAAAATTTCTGTCAAGATACAGGAACATGCTGATAAGGAACAAAATTACCGCCGTTTATATCCCGCTTATTGTAATCCCGCTTTTTATCGTGATTTACACGTCAAACTATATATTTACAACCTCCATTATCGATAAGACAAAAAAGAACATTGCGGATGAATCAAAACTGATCGTAATGCGGGTGGACAGTGTTATTTCAAATGCCGATACCTGTACCAGCATGCTCACAAAGGACATCTACAAGATTTATCAGGAAATGGATGTGGAGACAGGCACCGATACGCAGTACAATATTCCACCCATAAACAAGATATTGGGAGCAATCACTTACAATACCAGGGCATTTAGAGAAATACAGTCGGCGGCCTTCATTGACATCTATTCCAATATCATAAGTCCCGATACAAAGATGACCGTGAATGCAGGAAACATCCTGCAAACGGAGCTCATCAAAACCATCAGCCGGGAAGGGCCTCCGGACAACGTATGGTTTTCCATGCACAGGAGGGATTACCTGGTTGTAGACAGCAGAACGCCCATTGTCACCATTGCGAAAAAGGTTATAAACATTGATACGGGCGAAACCATCGGATTTCTGGTAATGAACATCAGCGAGAACACCATCTCTTCCATTTTTCCGGGCACAGGGGATCATGACGGCAAAAGCTATTACATCCTTGATAATGACGGAAAGGTAATTTCGTCGTTAAATAAGAAGGATTTGCTTGAGCCTATTGGAAATGAAGACCTGCGGCGCTGGATCAGAAAGGGCGATACGTCAACGATAGAATTGACCATTGACAGGCAAACCCAATTGCTCACATCCAGCCCCATTAAAGGCCTGGGCTGGAAGCTCATCAACCAGACGCCTGTCAAGGCCTTGACGGGTGAAACCTATATAAACTCCATCATCATTGCTCTGGTGGGGGTAATCTGCGTTATCGTGGCTTTTGGGGGAGCGGTTTTCCTGTCAAGGTTCATCACCAATCCCGTATTCCGATTGACAAAAGCGGCGAAAGAGGTGAAAAACGGCAACCTGGAGATCACCTGCGAGGTGAATTCCAATGATGAAGTAGGAATTCTCGGCTCGGTTTTTAATGAAATGATTATAAAAGTAAAAGAGCTTTTGAATACGGTAAAAGTGGAACAGAAGAAAAAAAGGGAATACGAGCTTGCCTTGATCCAATCACAGATAAAGCCCCATTTTCTGTATAACTCCCTGGATTTAATCTATGTCCTTTGCGAAATGGGAAATGTTTCGGAAGCCTCAGAGACGACAAAGGCTCTGGCTGATTACTACAGAGTTTCGTTGAGCAAGGGAAGGGAAATTATCAGCATCCGGGACGAACTGAAAAATGTGCAGGATTATTTATTTATACAAAAAGCAAGGTACTCTGATATTTTAGATTTTTGCATTGAAGTGGACGGTGATGTTCTGGAGTATCAGATTTTGAAAATGACCCTGCAGCCATTGGTTGAAAACTCCATCTATCATGGCTTGAAACCCAAGGACTGCCCGGGCAAGATCATAATAAGCGGCTACACGGACCCAAAGTATGTCATACTGAAGGTTGCCGATGATGGGGTGGGAATGCCGGAGGACAAATTTGAAAAGATTGTCTTTTCGGCCGACAGCCAGGATTCAAGAGATTCCTTCGGGTTGAAGAGTGTTAATGAACGGATAAAGCTTTATTTCGGAGAAGAATATGGGCTGAAGGTTGACAGCAAACCCAATGAAGGCACGGTGGTAACCATTTTGATACCCAAAAAGTACGGGGGTGCGTAGGATGAAATTATTTAAAATTCTTATCGCCGACGATGAACCCAAATTCAGGGATTATCTCAGGAAGGCAATCAAATGGGAGGAATACGGCTTCGAAATAAGCGGGGAGGCCAGAAACGGAGTAGAGGCCCTGGACATGGCGTCTCAAAATATGCCGGATATTGCCCTCCTTGACATCAATATGCCCTTAATGAATGGCATTACGCTCACCGAAAAGATTAAAGTGAGGTGCAAGGATACGGCTGTCGTACTTATCACAGGGCACAGCGAGTTTGAGTATGCCAGGAGGGCCTTGCAGCTGGGGGTGGAGGACTATGTGCTCAAGCCCTTCAGGAAGGAGGAATTGCTGTCTACATTGATCAAGCTGAAGGTCAGGCTGCAAAAAAAACGTGAAGAGGAGGAGCAGGCCAGAGACGATGCCTCTTTTTTCCGGGAAAGGTTTTTGAATGTGCTGATCGGCGATGAATATGACGCCAGAGACGATGAGACGCTTAGAATCTTAAAGCGGTTTGGAATCGATATTGCTTCAGCTTTCTTTACGGTTGCGGCGGTTGAAATAGACAACATGTACCAGCTGTGGACGGACGCGGGGGAAATAAACCTGTGGAAGTTTGCAGTTTCCAACGTACTGGGTGAAATGGCGGCGCCGGATGGAAAACACCTCATTTTTAACGGACCGGGAGGAAGGATCATTTCCGTCAATAATTTTAAGGATGAAGAATCCATGCGGAAATTCAATACGGATTCCTATCAAAAGCTTTGCAATTTTGTAAAAAGGTATTTCAAGTTTACGGTCACTGTGGGGATCGGTATGCCGGCTTACAGCTTTAAAGACATAAGAAAATCCTATATGGAAACGGTGCTGTCTTTACAGAACAAGACGGTAGAAGGCTCCGGGGGTGTCATTGAGTATGCCTCGCTGCTTGACAACAACCGGAAACCCGGGTTCTATAGAATCGAGCTCAATGACAAGATTCTCATGGCTCTCCGTATGAATGAGCTGGATGAGGTCCGCAGCGGGCTTGAGCAGGTGATGAAATATATAAAAGAAAACAGGGTGTCTGTTGACTATGCCTATACCATTATCATGGGATTGGCCTCAATATGCCTTTCCTACATAACGGAAATGGGGGGGAACATCGAACGTGTTTTGGGAGAAGGCTTTTCGCCCTTCTCTGAAATAAAAAACAAAACCTCCCTGGAGGATTCTTTTGACTGGCTGGCAGAAATTTTTGAGAAGACCGCCGAGAGCTTCAGCGAAGGCAGGACCACAAGGGCTGCAAAAATCGTGGACAGCGTAATCGACTATATCAAGCAGAACTATATGGACAGTGACCTGAGCGTGGAAAAAATCGCCCGGAACATCTACCTTGATTCCAGCTATATCAGAAAGGTTTTTGCCAGGGAACTGGACACAACGGTGATAGATTTCATCACAAATATAAGGATGCAGAAAGCAAAAGAACTCCTTAATAACGAAAATTTAAAGCTGGCAGACATTTCAGAAAGAGTGGGCTACAGTGATCCGGGATACTTCAGCAAATGCTTTAAAAAGCATTTTGGCATTTCCCCAAGTGAATACAGCGTCAAGAAAAACAATTAGGGACCTGACGGGATGTGAACCCAGGGGGCTTTCAGAGAATGGAAGCCTTCTTTTCATGACATATCCTGAATATGGCAAAATCATTCTCGAAAATTACACATCTTTCCCGATTATTACATTCCAAGGGCAATCTTAAAGCCTTATAATGAAACCATAGCGCTAGACAAAATCTCACATGAAGGTTATCGGTAACTATTCTTTATAACGATTCAATCCTTAAATTAAAATTTACAGGGAGGATTTCAAAATGTCAAAAAGACTTATGAAGTTAGTTTGCCTGGTTGTATCAATGGCAATGCTGTTAACGTTAGCAGCCTGCGGCGGATCAAAGGCTCCTGCGGCAGAGGATACGAAAGTTCCGGCTGCCGATACCGCAAAGGAACCGGAAAAGAAGGAAGAAAACAAAGAAGCGGCTGCTGTTACCTATAAGCTCAGAATACACTATTCCACCGATGATGAAAAGGCTCCTACGGATTGGGCAGTGCAAGAAATTGCAAAGCTTATGCCGAATGTTAAGTTTGAAATCGAACCCCAGTTGAATGACAATGGTGATTCCTTAAAAGCAAGGATTGCAACAGGCGACCTTCCTGACTTTTTCCTCATATCGCCCATGCATTTTGACGCGGCCATCAACTCCAAGAGTATCGTCAACCTTACCGGCGCGCTGGACAGCACAGGACTGGGAAAGAAATATATTAAGAGTGTAATGGACACCGAGGTGTTCTATAAAGACAAGCAGTGCTGGGCATTCCCCATCAACGCCGGCGGAGTGGACTTACTGTACTACAACAAGGAAATGTTCGAAAAGAATGGCATAAAGGTTCCCACAAACTACCCTGAATTGCTGGCAGCTGTTAAAGGCTTCGTAGCAAAGGGAATCACTCCCTGGCCTATATTTGCAAAGGAAGCCTGGCCCATCGGCGCATACTTTGATGCCTTTGCCACCAAGATCGATCCCGAAGGCATGGTTGCTCTCTCAAACGGTACGAAAAAGGCCTCCGACTTCAGACCTGCCATCGAAAAGATGACGGAACTGATCAAAGCCGGCGTGTTCCAGAAGGGCGCTACCGCTGCCGACTATGATACCGCAAGGACGATGTTCGAATCAGGAAAATGCCCCATGTTCTTAAATGGAGAATGGGAAATAGCCGGTGCTACCGAAGCACTCGGAGATAAAGTTGACTTCATCGACAACTGGCCTACAACCGACCCCGGCCATGAAAATGACAACCTCTATGCCATGCCGGGTGCTTCCGAATTAGGCGGTATCGCAGTATCTGCCAAGGTCAAGAATCAGGAAGAGGCTGTAAAAGTAGCTGCGCTGCTTGCAGAATATATTTCAAAAGGCAATTATGTAAAAAACAGCAGGACCGACTGTGCTGTTCCCACGGACGGATTAACACCCGAGAAGTCAATGGCTCCGATGACGAAAAAGCTTCTGGCAAACAAGGGCAGTTACATCATCAAGAGCTCTGTTGCCCATTCTCTGCCGAATCCGAAGTTCGGAACAGGCTTTGGCGAGCTTCTCCAGAAGATGGTTGCCGGAATGAGTGCCGAAGATTTCATCAAAGCATGCGACAAGCTGCAGGAGTCAAGCAAATAGCTGCAAGAACAAAAATAATAGCTTTGTAAAGAGACGCGCTCCGAGTAAAACCGGAGTGTGTTTCTTTAAGAAGCTTAATCGAGGTGGGAAGGTAGCATGAAGAGCTTCAGGACAAATTGGAAGGCTGTAATCATATTTACACTCCCGGCGGTTGCGGTATTCACCATTATTGTTATATATCCCTTGCTCAGGACATTATTTATGAGCTTCTATGAATGGGATGGAATACTGCCGGGAACGTTCATCTTTATTGAAAACTTCAAGAATCTTATGAAAGATGAAATTTTATATACTTCCTTGTTTAACGGATTTATATTTGCTGTAATACAGACTGTATTCCAGCTTTCTTTAGCCACTTTCTTCGCATTGATGATGCTGAAGAAGGACCTGTTCGGCAAGAACTTTTTAAGAAGATCCTATTTTATTCCCGTCGTATTGTCGGTGACCGTTGTGTGTACGCTCTGGTCTTCAATGTATAATCCGGAGTTTGGACTCTTCAATAAAATATTTGAGGTTCTGGGCCTGTCGTACCGGCAGGATTGGCTGTCAAGCATGGGCAAAGCGTCCATTATCGCCATTACCATTACCTGCTCCTGGCAATACATGGGGTACCAATTGGCGCTGATTTATGCAGCGGCCAAATCCATCCCGGAGCATTATTTTGAAGCGGCGATCATTGACGGTGCAACGGCGCTGCAGACCCATCTGAAAGTGACAATTCCCCTCATGGCGGAGACCTACAAGATTACGCTGCTTTTCGCTTTCCTGGGAGGTCTGAACGCCTTCGGACACATGTCCATCATGACCAAGGGGGGGCCGGGAACCGCCACCTATTCACTGACCTACTTCATGTACAGGGCGGCCTTCAAAATGGACCAATACGGCTATGGCTGTGCAATTGCCGTACTGCTTGTCATCCAGTGCCTGCTTGTCACAATGCTTATAAACAGGTTTGTCGCCCGCGAAAATATTACTTATTAGTGAAGGAGGTGTGAGGAATGAAAGGCTTCGAAAAGTTAAAAAGCATATTGCTTCAATCATTTTTATGGATCTACTGTGTGATTTCTTTATACCCATTAATCTATATGCTGTTTTTTTCTCTAAAGGATAATGACGAGATATTCTACAAAAATCCTTTCGGATTCCCTTTCCCCATGAGGATAGACAACTATATTGCCGCCATTAACCAATTCAATATCGCCCTTTTCTTTAAAAACAGCGTCATCGTTTCCTTTGGCTCCGTTATTTTTATTTTGATATTTTCACTGGGCTTTTCCTACGCGGCTGCAAGGCTGACATGGAAGTTCAAGGGTGCGGTGCGGACCTACATGATGCTCGGCCTGTTTATTCCCATGCAGGTTATCATGATCCCCCTGGCGGTTACAGTGAAGCAAATGGGGTTTGGAAATACCTATTTCGCATTGATTATTCCTTATATTGCGTTCAATTTGTCCTTTTCCATCTTAATATTCTATGGATTTTTCAGGACCATTCCCATGGAGATGGAGGAGTCGGCCTTTATTGACGGCGCCAGCATCTACAGGACCTTTGTTCAGATTATTGTACCCCTCATTAAACCTGCGATCGCCACGACAACGATTTTTGCCTTCTTGAATGTATGGAATGAATATACCATGGCGCTGATCCTGGTTACGGATCAGAAGCTTAAGACGCTGCCTACGGGGCTGCTGCAATTTACAGGACAGTTTGCCACCAATTGGGGTCCCATGGGAGCCGCAATGGTGATGGCCAGTATCCCCATGATCATTGTTTACCTCATTATGGGTGAACAGGTGGAAAAGGCGTTGACGGTAGGTGCCGCAGTAAAGGGCTAGTAAGCAAAACCACGGAAGAGAAAGGACCAGACAGGAGGAGAGCATTATGAAAAAAGAATGGTTGATTGAGCTTGAAAAAAATGATTTTTATAATAGAGTACACCTGCTGACCATCGCAAATGGCTATATGGGGGTAAAGGGGTATTTTCCTGAGATGTTTGAAAGCAAAGACTCGTCCATCCTGGTTATTGGCATCTATGACCAGGTGGGGGAAAAGTGGAAGGAAATTATCAACCAGCCCAATTACTGGTACAGCGAATTTTGCGTAGACGGCGAGAAGGTGGAACTTAAGGACGACAATACGGAAGCTTTTAAAGCATGCCTTGACATGTATTGCGCAAAGCTAACTTTGCAATATGTCTGGAAAAGCAAAAAAGGGAAGAGGTTCCAGGTAAAGCATGAGAGGATCGTGTGCTACGACCGGAGGAATACGGCAGCCTGGAAAAGCGAGCTCAGGTGTCTGGGTGAAAATGCGGAAGTAGCGTATAAATTCGGAATCGATGCGGACGTGTACGACAGCAACGGGCCCCATCTGGAGAACATCGCATGCGGAGAAGCCGCCAAGGGCTTCTATCTGAGAGCCAATACCCAGCAGCATAAATATGTTGTGGCAGCGTCAAACCGGATATCGCTGGAGGTAGACGGGAAAGCCGCCGGATGTGGGGCTGCGGAAAAGAGTGAAAAAGCCATAAGGGGGGAATACCGCTTCACGATTGGAAAGGGCCAGACCGCGGTTTGTGAGAACATCGGACATCTCTTCACCAGCAGGGATTCCCAGGATGCGGAAGTGGATGCCATGGAGGCGGCGGCGGAGGAGCTCAAATTCGACGAGCTGTTCCTGTCCCACAGCGCCGCACTGAAAAGGCACTGGGAATTGACGGACGTGGTGATCGAAGGGGATGAAAAGGCCCAGAAGTACATGCGGTTCAACCTCCACATCCTCCTGACCAGCGTGCCGAAGGACTATGACTACGGCTTTACACCCTCCAGGATGCTTTCGGCCCAGACTTACAAGGGGGCCATTTTCTGGGAGGTGGATACCTATGCCTTCCCGTACTTTGCTTACCTTTTCCCCCGGTATGCCAAAAACCACCTGACATACAGGTACAATTGCCTGGCACACGCCTTGAAGAAGGCCAGGGACGAGGGCTATGAGGGAGCTTTCTACGCCTGGGAAAGTCTTGACACAGGAGAAGAGGCCACCAAGAAGTTTGTACAGACGGACGTATTCAGCGGCAAGCCCCTCAGGAACTACTACGGAGACAGGCAGTACCACATCGCGGCAGACGTGATTTATGCCGTCTGGCAGTATTACAGCGTGACGGGAGACATGGACTATATTTACAATTGCGGACTGGAAATGACCCTTCAGGTGGCAAGGTTCTTTGCTTCCCTGGTTTACTATAAAAAGCACAGGGACAGGTACGAAATCGTCCACACCACCTGCCCTGACGAATACCATGAAGAGGTACAGAACAACCATTACACCAACAAGATGGCCAAGTACGTCCTTGACAAAGGGCTGGAATGCGTTGATTCCTTCGGCGTTGAAGCCCCTGCCGTTCTCAAAGGCGTCATGAAGAGAATCGGCCTTAGACAGGAGGAGCTGGAGTACTGGCAGGATGTAAGCAATAAGCTGTTCATCAACAGAGAGGACGACAGAATGGTCGTCGAGCAGCATGAGGGCTACTTCCAGTTGGAGGACATCACAGTGGAGGAATTCAAAAAGACACGGATAAAGGTAAAGGAAGAATACCACGGCTATCCCATCGGACCCGCCACACACACCCAGATCATCAAGCAGGCGGATACCGTCCAGGCCCTGGTGATGTTCAAGCACGACTACCATCCTGTGGTGAGGAAGGCCACCTTCGATTACTATAACTTGCGATGCGAGCACGGCTCGGGAGACAGTCCCAATGCCTTCGGTATTGCTGCAGCGCAGGTGGGAGACGGGAAAAGCGCCTACCGGTATTTTATGAAGAGCGCGGCCATCGACCTTGAGGCTACAAACCCTGTCTGGAAGGGCGGCCTGTACCTTGGGGGGCTTCACACGGCACCCTGCGGAGGAACCTGGCAGGTGGTGGCCTTTGGCTTCTTCGGCATTGAAGCGGAAGGGGATACCGTCCGGTTCAATCCCATCCTTCCAAGGAACTGGAAGAGCCTGCAGATGAATTTTGTATTTAAAGGAGAGGTAATCGGGCTGAAGCTGGACAATGAAGTTCTTACCGTTACGCTGAATGAAAACGGCACAGCCGGGTTGAAGGCCATCGTGAACGATGGCAGGGCTTTTGAACTGGAGCCCGGCAAGGCGGTTACGGTGAATTACAAAAAGCTGGGACTGCACAATTATGTTTATGAGGCACAGCGCTGAAACCTTGATAAGGAAACGAGGATACCAGTTGGAAATAAAGGGGGACATCAATTTTGAAAAAATATGACGTGGTTCAAATGGGACACATGTGCCGTGAGGAAATTATAATAGGGGAAAAGAAAAGCGGGATGGTGCCCGGAAGCGCAGTTTACTGCGGAGCCATCGCCTGTCAGAGGCTTGGATATGAAACGGCCGTTATAACAAAAATGAATCCTGCGGACGAAGACCTGATTCAGCCTTTCAGGCAGGCCGGGGTGGAGGTTCATGTGATTGAAGATGAAAAGACAACCACGCTTTCGGTGGTGTACCCGGATGAAACGATGTCTTCAAGGGATATCCTGGTTTACGGCTTTGCGGATTTCTTCAGGCTTGAAGAGCTTCCGGAGGTGGAAGCGGGGGTTTTTCACATCGGCGGGATATCCACCCATGAAATAACAACCGGATTTTTAAAGCAGTTAAAAGAGAAGGGCTATACCATTTCGCTGGATTCCCAGACCTTTCTGAGAAATATCGAAGACGGAAAAATCGTCCACCGGGATTGGAAGGAAAAGCGGGAGGGCCTCCCATATGTGGACTTCCTGAAGGTAGATGACATTGAGACCAAAATCATGACAGGCTTTGACGACCTGGAAGCTGCTGCAAAGCAGTTGTCCGACTGGGGGGCAAAGGAAATCCTCCTTACCTGCAAAAAAGGCGTGTATGCGTACAAGGACGGGCGGATGCTTTTTGAAAGGTTCACCAGCTCCAACATCCTGGGAAGAACAGGAAGGGGCGATACCACCATAAGCTCCTACATTTCCAGGCGGCTTGAGGCGGATATGGCAGAAGCCCTGAAGTTTTGTGCCGCCGTGGTTTCCATCAAGATGGAAACTCCGGGGCCCTTCTGTAAGACAATGGAGGACGTAAACGAGAGACTGAAGCTCTATTAATGGGGGGATTCCGAATGGAGATGGATTTCTCCAGGAGCATGGAGCCCGCAGTGGTTTTGCAGGACGGAAGCCTTGCGGACGGCTCCCGGGTCAGGGTGCTGAGAAGCTGGGAGAACAATTGCTGCAGGTCAAAGCTTGTCAATGACGGGCTTGAAACGGTACAAATCAAAGAGATCCTTCTTTTTTCCATTGAGTGGCTTCCGCCACCGGGGACCACTGTATACGGCGAGGGCTACAGCAAGCTGAGCCAGTATTCCGGTACGCCTTCCTCCGTAAAATCCATTACACCTTTCAGTGACGGCACCCATTACAAGCTGCCCCAGGCACCCGAGGGAAATACGGTTTACAACCTGCTGCTGGCGGCATTGCCGGGACAGGAGCATTTGCTGCTGTCCTTTGCTTCCTGCCGGCGGTTTGGCGGACAGTTCCGCTTTTCGGAAAGCAGGCTGGATATCGTGCTGGATATGGAAGGACTGAAGCTCCACCCGGGAGAATGCTGGGAGCTGGAGGAGTTCTTTCATGGACGGGGCGGAGACCGGGACGGGCTTTTGGAACAACTGGCGGCTGTCATCAATAAGGAACATCCCAGACTGGCGCACACAGGAGTTCCCATGGGCTGGTGCTCCTGGTATTGCTATGGCCCTGATATAAAAACCGGGGATATCATTGAGAACATGGAAGAAATAAAAAGGAAGCTTCCGGGGTTGAACCACATTCAGATAGACGACGGGTATCAGCCCCGTATGGGTGACTGGCTTGAACCCAATGCGGGCATGGAGGGGGATATTCAATCCCTCTGCCGGGAAATTGAAAAGCATGGTTTTGAACCCGCCATCTGGGTGGCCCCTTTCATTGCAGAAGAAGGCTCAAAGCTTTTGAAGGAACACCCGGACTGGTTTGTGGGAGACGGGCGGGGCAAGCCCCTGCGCTCCGACGGCGTCACATACGGAGGCTGGCGCTGTGGCCCCTGGTATATGCTGGATGGCAGCAATCCCCATACCCAGGAGCACTTTAAAAAAAATTTCCGGCACATGAGGGCCCAATGGGGCTGCAGGTATTTCAAGCTGGACGCATTGATGTGGGGTGCCATTCCTGCCGGAAGCCGTTTTGATGAGGGGACCACCTGCATTGAAGCCTATCGCAGGGGCATGAACGCCATCCTGGAAGGGGCCGGGGAGGACAGCTTCATACTGGGCTGCAACGCTCCCATGTGGCCTTCCCTGGGGCGGGTCCACGGAATGCGGGTGTCGGGAGATATCGACAGGAGCTGGGAGAGCATCCGGAATATTGCGCGGGAAGTCTTTTCCCGCAACTGGCAGCATAACCGGCTGTGGGTCAACGACCCCGACTGCATCGTCCTTGAAAACCGGAAGCTGTGGGGAGAGGCTGTGTCCCGGGTCACGGAAGAGGAATTCCTCTTCCACGCAGGGACGGTGCTGGCTTCCGGCGGCATGGTGCTGTCCGGGGACAGAATCAGTAATTTATCCCGGGCGCATGTGGAAAAGCTTCGAAGGCTAATGGCGATGCCCAAAAAAGCCGCAGGGTTCGTTGACCCGGATTTCCGGACGGGCAAGATAGAAATGGGAGATACTTTAGTTCTTTGCCTGTTCAACTGGGAAGAGGAGGCTGTAAGCCGTGAAGTGGCTTTGCCCGGCAGGTATGAGGTGCTGGATTTCTGGAACAATGAGCCTGTTGGAATTTTTGACGGCCTATTTAAAATCCATGAAATAAAAGCTCACTCATCGAGGATTTACATTTGCAATAAATTAACGAAAGATTGAGGTGTTTCGATGGAAAACGTTGAAAATAGATGGAATAGGCAGAATCTGCGCCTATGGTATACAAAGCCGGCAGAGCAGTGGATAGAGGCACTCCCTCTGGGGAATGGCCGGATAGGAGCCATGGTCTACGGAGGGGTCCACACGGAGAGAATTGCCCTTTCAGAGGTGACCTGCTATTCGGGAGAACCTTCCGAGGAAAACAATAGAAAAGAGGCACCCGGGTTGATAAAAAGCATGAAAGAGGCTCTTCTGGCCGGGGACTATAAAAAGGCAAAGGAGCTTCATGAGGGTGTTTACGGGAATAAATTGAATTACGGCACAAACCTTCCGGTGGGCAACCTTGTCTTAGACTTCAACAAAAGAGACGCTGATTGCACAGGCTATATCCGCGATTTGAAACTGGATGCCGCCGTGGCTTCCGTAGAATATAAGGTCAATGAAACAGCCTACAGGAGAGAAATATTTGTGTCCAATCCCCACCAGGTGATGGTGATGAAAATCACATCCAGTGCGCCGGAAGGACTATACTTTGAGGCCTCTCTCGATGGGGGGGACAATTCCTGTGAAACAATGCCCGATGGAAGCGGTGATTTGCTTCTGCATGGAAAGGCATACGAAAAGCTGCACAGTGACGGCAAGTCCGGTGTAGACTTCCACTGCAGGATGCGTGTTGCCGCAGAAGGCGGGAACACGGATTCAGATGGGAGAAGGATCATTGTCGAAGGAGCCTACAGCGCAGTGATCCTGGTGGCCCTGGGGACCACTTTTGAGAACAGGGACATTTTACCGGAATGCAAATCCCGGCTGGACGCTGCAGCGGCCCTGTCTTACGGGGAGCTTTCAGAGGCCCATGCCGCCGAGTACCGGCACTTATTCAACCGGGTGGAACTGGAACTGGGGGATGATTCTCACAGTGCCCTTCCCACGGATGTCCGTTTGAATGCGGTAAAAAACGGAAAAGAGGATGCGGAGCTGACTGCCTTGATGTTTCAATACGGGAGATATCTTCTCATCTCCAGTTCAAGGGAAAATTCACCCCTTCCCGCACACCTGCAGGGTGTGTGGAATGACAACCTGGCATGCCGGATTGTGTGGACCTGCGACATGCACCTGGATATCAACACACAAATGAATTACTGGCCCGCAGAGGTGACAAACCTGCCGGAGTGCACCCGGCCTTTATTCAAGTGGCTGAAGGAAAAGCTGGTGCCGTCGGGAAGGTTGACAGCAAAAGAGACTTACGGCCTTAATGGATGGGTGGCACACATATTTTCAAATGCGTGGGGCTTCACCGCCCCGGGCTTCGGAGAATGCTGGGCGCTGCATCCCACGGGAGGAGCATGGCTTGCAACCCATCTGTGGGAGCACTACCTTTATACGCAGGATGCGGTATTCCTGGAGCAGCAGGTCTATCCGGTTTACAGGGGGGCGGTGGACTTTTTCCTGGAATATCTGACCCCCGACCCGGAAAGCGGATACCTGCTTTCCGGTCCTTCCATATCGCCCGAGAACTTTTTCCGCTGTGGAGAAGGGGAGTATGCCGTTTCCATGGGGGCCACCTGCGACACCGTCATTATCCGGGAGCTCTTCAACGGATACCTATCCGCCTGCGAAATACTCAGATGTGATGAAGAGACTGTCTCCAGGGTGAAGGAAGCGGTTTCGAAGCTGCCTCCTTTTAAAACAGGCAAGTACGGGCAGCTTCAGGAGTGGTTTTATGACTTTGAGGAGCCGGACCTGCACCACCGCCATACCAGTCATCTTTTATCGGTCTTTCCCTTCGGACAGATCAGCCCGGAAAAGGACCCGGATTTGGCTGAAGCCGCAAAGGTTTCCATCCTACGGCGGACAATGCCCGAAGAAAAATGGGAGGATACGGGCTGGGCCCATTCATTGCTTCTCCTGTACGCGGCAAGGCTGCTTGACGGGGAATGGTCCTATAAGCATGTTCTATCCATGCAGCGCAGCCTCACGGACAATAATCTGATGGTGTTCAGCCCGCCCGTAGCCGGCGCCCATACCAACGTATACGAGATGGACGGGAATACGGGCTTTTGTGCGGGAATCGCGGAGATGCTGCTGCAAAGCCACAATGAGGAGATACACCTTTTGCCGGCGGTGCCGGAAGCCTGGGGAGATGGAAAGGTCAAGGGCTTACGGGCCAGGGGCGGATTTGAAGTGGACATCTGCTGGGAAAACGGGAAGCTTGCAGAAGCGTCGGTTTATTCCTTTGTAGACCGGCTCTGTAAAATCAGACATAAAAACAAAAAGGTAGAAATAAATGCATACTCCGGCTGCAGGTATGTCTTAAATAGTGAACTTCAAACAATTCATATCTTTCGCTAATCTTTGAAATAATGGAAGGAGGAATAGCTCCGGTATGAGTGAATATAAAAAATTGACCGTTGACATATCCTGCAATACGGGAGAATTCAAATATGGCGCGACGGGTTTTCTTTACGGCCTGGGGGATGAGGGAATCCCCTCGGACAACATGCTGGCCGCATTAAAGCCTCAGGTTACGGCCCAGAAGCCGCCGGAAGGCCTGCAGCACCCCAACGGCGATGCTTTCAAGGTCTCTCCTGCATTTAAAAGAGCGGGCGGAAAGCAGGTACAGATATACATCCAGGACATTTATAAGAATTGGCCCTATGATAACCTGGGAATGGAGGATTACCTTTCAAAAGTCGAGATGGTTGTAAAGGCGGTGAGAGAAAATCCCTTAAGGGACCTTTATGTTTACGTCCCCTTTAATGAACCCGATTGGATCTGGTACAACCTGAACGATAAAAAGCAGCAACTGCTAAAGGACTGGAAAAGGGTGTACGACAGGCTCCGATGCCTTGACCCTGTGGGCAGGATCGCCGGACCCAACCTTCAATACTACGACTATGATTTTTATTCCGACTTCATGGTGTTCTGCAAAAACAACCACTGCCTGCCGGACATCCTGACCTGGCATGAAATACGCGATACCTTTTATCATCACTGGGATGCCCACTATACCCATTACAGAGAGGTGGAAGCAAGGCTTGGTATCGATAAGAAGGAGATCGTCATTAACGAATATGCTAGGGACAAAGGGGACCTTGGCGTACCGGGCCGGCTGGTACAGTACATTGCAAAGTTTGAAAAGAGCAAGGTGTACGGGTGTCTTGCCTATTGGACCACAGCGGGCTGTCTCAATGACCTGGTAACCTGGAACAACAAAGCCACGGGCGGATGGTGGCTCTACAAGTGGTATGGCGACATGACGGGGAACACGGTGGAGGTAACACCTCCCGATTGGAATGCCGATGGACTGCAGGGTGTGGCGGGCATTGACGGCCTCAGGCAGCAGGTGCGGGTGATCTTCGGAGGAGCTGAGGGCAAGGTGGATATCTGTGTCAAAGGCTTTGAAGGGGCCGGATACTTTGGCGGCTCGGTAAATGCGGCAGTGTGGGAGATCGACAGCTCCGGGCAGAATCCTTCTTCAGGTCCTGCATGCAAACTGGAGGGGAGCTTTGACATCTCCGGAGGACAGGTGAACGTAGCTTTTGAGGATATGAAGAGGACCGCCGCCTATTTGATGATTCTTTCACCGGGCAGGCACTCATCTTCAACCGCTGTTCCAAATCGCTATGAAGCCGAATATGCAGCTCTTTCGGGGACAGCATGGGTGAGTGCTTCGGTGGGAGGATATTCGGGAACCGGGTATGTTGGGGGATATGATTCAAAGAGCGGCGCAGGGACCGAATTTACCCTGACGGCGGAGAAAGACGGTTTTTACAAGGTTACCCTCAGATACTCTGCCGGCCCCTTCGAAGGCCTATCCCAGGACAGGACGGTGCGGATGCTGCTGAACGGGTCCTTCCTGAAAGAGGTCCATTGTTCCGGTACAGGGGACTGGAACAATTGGGGGGAAGCAGCAACAAAAATTTTTCTGAAGGCGGGCATCAACCGGATTGCATATGAAGCCTGCGGCGCTGGCCGCGGCAGTGTAATCAACATAGACTGCATCGATGTTGCCGCTGCCCAGGGAAATATTTCGATCTATGAGGCGGAAGCGGCCTGCAATACCTTTGAAGGGGCTGTGAGCATAATGGAGGATCCCAATGCCTCCGGAGGAAAGTTCGTGGGGAAAATCGGCGCAGGAGACGAGAATTTCCTGCAGTTTAATAAAATAGCGGTTTCCTCCCCCGGCTTGTACAGGATGGCCGTCCGGTATTCAAACGGTGAATTGGGGGGAGGGGCATCGAATTATAATACCAACATTGTTGACCGGTATGCAGAGATAAGCCTGAATGGAGGGACCGCCAGGCAGGTGTATTTCAGAAATACCCTGGGATGGTCCAACTATTATACGGCCATGGTGGATTTGAACCTGGAGAAGGGAGAGAATACCATAAGGTTTTCAAACTCCTCGGCAGGTTTTGCACCGAGCATCGATCATATCATGATCGCGGCAGCTTATGAGTGAGGCGGACAAAGACAGCGAGCAGCGGATAGAGATTCCATGAAGCTGTGTCTCAAGAAGGAGGTTGTGCCATGAAGATAATGCCTGTGGACGATGTACTGGGAACACTGAACAAATCCCAGCGGATAAATGCAAAATCCTTTTTCAATCTGGGCCTCACCCTGATGCGGGATGAGTTTCTCAGCCTTATTCTTTCGGGTTCGGCCAAAAACGAAAAGGAAATCGCTGCAAGGGCTGAGCAGCTATTGCTGGCCCTGCCTGAAGGGGAGTACTTTCTTGCCGTTGTAAAACTCATTGACCTGGAGGATAGGGTCAATGAACGGTATAAGGGAGACTGGGCGGTTTTTTACTTTGCCGCAAGAAACCTTCTGGAGGAATGCCTGCAAGAGTGTAAGGGAACGGTTTTCCGCAACCAGCAGCGGTCAAATGAGTTTGTCCTGCTTTGCCCCGTAAGCTGTATCAGGACAGAGGAGTTATCAAAATGGATACAAAGCATTCACCTCTCCCTGGAGGCCTGTCTGCGTGTGAAGGCAGCTTATGGCGTCAGCCCATTCAAAAAGGGACTTTCCGAAATATCAAAGGCGTACTGCGAAGCGGTCCATTCCATCGGCAATATCATCCTGGGGAGTAAAACAAATTGGACCCGGTACAGCCATGAACCGCAGGAAAAGGACAGTCCTGACAATCCTCCGGAGTGGAGGGACTTAAACTGCATGCTGGAGTGCATATCGGAGACAGGAACCCTTTATGCCGGCCAAAATCTGGTGGGAAAGCTTTATGAGGCTTTTCACGAAGAGGTGCTGTCAAAAATGAGCATACATGGCATTGAGAAAGCGGTGTCGGAGCTTTTGGACAAGATCGGAAAGGCGGGGGCCAATTCTGAAGAAATCACCCTATTGCTCCCCCAGGTGGCAAACAGCATGAGCGAGTTGAAAACGGGCCGGGTCAGGGATCTGTTATCGAGGTGTGCGGACTTGCTACAAAGGGATTTGAGCTTTGACTCCAGGCTGAAAAGCGGGAAACAGCTGGTTTATGCAATCAAGAAATATGCAGAAGAAAATTTCAGGACCGTGAGCCTGGAGGAAATATCCCACCGGTTTTATATGAATAAAAATTATTTGTGTTCCCTGTTCAGAAATACCACAGGGGAGAATTTTTCCGATTTTCTCGTGAGAATCCGAATGGACCGGGCGAAGCTGCTGCTTGCACACAGCGGGTTAAAAACCTATGAGGTCGCCAATCTGGTAGGATATCAGGACCCTAAATATTTCAGCCAGGTATTCAGAAAAATCCTGGGGGTCCATCCCACGGAATACCGGAGGGCGAGGGAGGAGGTTTTGAGGGAAAATATAGGCTGAAACGTAGAAAGGGTTGTTTGTGAAGCAACCCTTTCTGGCAATCCCGGCCGGTTTCTACTTTTTCAGATTCAATGTGATGATCAGGCCCGGAGCCTCCTTGTTCCTAAAGTTTAACGCCGCAGCTTGGATATAGCTGTTTCTCAAATCTTCCTTAACCTCGTCAAAGGTCTTCGCCGACCTGGAATCAACGCGGAAGATATAGTAACCGGAGCCGGTGAACAGCGGTTCACCGAGTTGCTTTAAGGGTTGCTCCACAAGCATTTTTCTTATTTCTACATCCCAATTGGAGAGTGCATCGTTCACATATCGGCCGCCGTTGTCCCTGGACACCGGATCATCGGAATATTCCGAGGCCAGCCGGGCAAAATCCCCGCCGGCTTTTAATTTTTCCACTACTGCATTTGCGGTCTGCAGGGCTTCCTCCTGGGAGCGTTCACTGCCGTCTTCATTCCTGAAGCCAATCCGGATTGCACTGAAGGTTGCGAAATCAAACATGTAAGCTTCGGCTTTTTTTGTATATGCTTCACGAAGGGCGCTGTCCGTTGCCAGACTGTTGAAATAAGCCTGACCGTATAGCTTATCTTCAATAAAGCCCATAATCTCCGCTTCTGTGAGATTAAGCTCACTCAGGCGTTTATTCCAGTCCGTGCCGTTGTAGCTAAAGCTTTCGGTGTATGTGTTTTTTACCTGCGCCAACTGTTTTGCAGCAGCTTCTTTAAAGCTCACGGAGGAAATTGTCCGGCCCCGTTCAGCGGCCAGCTTTTGCGCTACATGTTCCTTGAGGAAATATTCCACTGCTTCCGGGTCGTTGAGGTGGCTGCTAAAAGCCGGATTGTAAAACTGAGATACCTTTAGATAGGTGGCGTGTTCACTCCGGCTGATTGAGCCGCCCTGATAGGTGACGGCAATGTCGGGTCCCTCCGCAGGACTGTCGATATGGATGGCCTGATTCGCCTCATCCCAGACAACTTTTTTTCCCAACGCCTCTCCAACGAAACGTATAGGCAGGTAGGCCTGGCCTTTATAAATGAAATGCTCGTCTTGAACCGGCGTTTTTTCTGCACCGTTAAATAAATACCTAATATTTTTAAAGGTGACCTCAATCTGCGAACCGGCCGCAAAGGCGGTGGTTCCGGTTAAGAGAGAGCCGACGCAAATCCCTGTAATGAGACCTTTTAATTTATCCTTCATCGATATGACCCCGCTTAAATTATTGTAGTAAGTATAATTTTACTGTTCATTATCCACATAATCAATTAGCACAGCAAAAGGTGTGAGTATTTTCGACATTATTCTTAACTTTGTCCCCTCACGAAAAAATGCATTTGGTTTTATAATAATCTCACAGGTAAAAACTGTATGCAAAACAAAACTTATTTTACAGGAGGTAAAGTATGATTAAAAAGAGAATTGCAAGCATGATCGCACTCGTACTGGCAGTGGCACTGGTTCTGCCGACGGGAGCTTTTGCAGCCCCGTCCTATACCACTACGGTCGATGCGGGAACAAGCACAGGAGCCATCAAATATGGCGGTATTGGTTGGCTTTATGGACTATCCAGCGACACACAGCCAAAATCCTCTGATATTTCAGGGGTATACCATCCCGGATATGCGGGGCAGATGGCTCCGGACGGTGCACAGCATCCGGACGGAGATGCTTTCAAGGTCACTGCAAACGCAAAGAGGGGAGGTATAAAGGGAATCGACATCTACATGCAGGACTTCTATTCGGAATGGCCATATCAGAACAACGGTATAACCAGCTATGTGAACAATGTTATCAAGCCCACCGCCCAGAAGGTTGTGGCAAGTTCTGACCGTTCCTATTACAGATATGTTTTGTTCAATGAACCGGACTGGATCTGGTATGCCCCTTCAGGGTCAAAGTTCACACAGTTTTGCAATGACTGGAAAACAGCGTATCAGGCATTGAGATCCGTAGATTCCTCCGGCAAAATCATAGGCCCTGCCTTTTGTACTTATAGTGCCTCAGCCTATGACGCTTTCTTCAAGTTCGCCAAAGACAACAACTGTCTGCCCGACATAACGGCATGGCATGAATTGAGCGCTCAAGGACCTACCCCCTTTGACAGCAATTACAGCAACTACAGGAGCATCGAGTCCAAATACGGAATCAGTGCCAGGGAAGTGTACATCAATGAATATGGAAGGCAGACGGGGGAAATGGCCCGCCCGGGACGTATGATCCAGTACCTTGCAAGGTTTGAAAAAGCCAAGGTATGGGCCGGAATGGCTGCCTGGGGCAAGATCGGATACCTGGATGACCTGATCGGCACCGACAACAAACAGACGGGTGGGTATCACCTGTACCGCTGGTACGGACAGATGGCGGGCAATACCGTTTCCCTCACCAATTCCGACAGCACCGGCTGCAATCAGGCTATGGCATGCCGCAACGGCGGAAACAACGTCAAGGTAATCTTTGGGGGGTCCCTTTACGATTCCGATGTATATACCCAGACAGTGAAAGTTAATGGATTGTCCGGAAGCTCCGTGCCCTATACAATTTACGGAACGGACTATACCACCACGGAAAAACTCGCTTATACCGTATCCTCAGGCACTGCCACAATATCCGGAGGTACAGCTACCATCACGGTGCCAAACTGCAAGTCACTTTCCGCCTACATGGTACAGATGGGTTCCTGGTAATAATGAAGCCGGGTGATGATAGTAAACCTGATTTGCTAAAATAAATATACATTGGACAAGCACCAGACCGGTTAAATCCGGTTTGGTGCTTAATTGTACCTTTTTAGAGAATTCCATATTAAATATATGGATTGGACACGGGCTGCATAATTTTTTGTGTATATTGGCCAGGGCAGGCGCTTTAAGCTTTATTGGCATTATACCAAAGTAGTTAGGGGCGTATAACGATAGGACGCCCGGCAATGCTCCTGTTTTTAAGAGTGGTACATGGACATTTTTATTTATCTGTCAAAAACGACCTTGTTGGACATGTTTAAAAGCAGCTTCTTTGCATGGGGGGCATTGTATTCGTCAACCAGTACAATCAAATAATCCCCCGTGCAGATCAGCGAGTCCCCCTTGGGAATGATATCCTCATTGCCCCTCTTTATGCTCACTAAGAGACAGTTGGGGGGCCACTTGACGTCCTTGATCCTTTTTCCGTCCAGGGCTGTTCCCATATGGACCACTACCTCCAGAAGAATTTTCGTGGATTCATCGCCGGAAAATTCATTCTGCCCCTTGCTCCTGAGGATTTTCTCCAACAGTGATTCATAGATGGGCTTTGAACGCAAAAGATCTGCCACGGTGTAGGCAACGACGGACACAACCGCCAGGGACAACAAATGATTCAGCGAACCGGTCATCTCCGAAATGAGAATGCAGCCGGTGATCGGTGCCCGCACAATCGCTGTAAAATAGCCTGCCATTGCCAGCACAATAAAATTGTTTACAAGTGACGGGTCCATATGAAAAAACAGTGAAACTGCATTGCCGTATGCACTGCCGATTAATGCGCCCATGGCCAGCATGGGCAGGAATATCCCTCCGGGCGCTCCGGAACCGTAGCTCACCATTGTGAAGGCAAACTTAACTGCAAACAACGCAATAGCAATTTTAAAAGGCGTACTGTTTGCGGTTAGGGACATGATCAAGCCGTTCCCCCCTCCCAGTACTTGAGGAAGGAAAAGGCCGAGGACACCCGCGGCTGCAAAGGGGATGAACATTTTAACACAGCCGGGGAGAAATTGCATGCGCGCATAGATTTCCTGGGTTTTCAGCAGGGAAAAATTGAACAGAACTCCCAATACGCCTAAAACAGCACCCAGGATAATGATATACAGGTAGTAATTAAGGGAAATGGCGGTTAGTTGACGGAAATTCAGGATGGGCTTCATTCCGAAAAATTCCTTTGAAACCACATCCGCCGTCAGGGCGGCTGACATGGCTGTCAGCAGAACGAGAGGAGAAAAGTTTTTGTGAACTTCCTCCAGAGCAAAGATAACCCCGGAAAGAGGGGCGTTGAAGGCAGCCGCCAGTCCGGCACTGGCTCCTCCGGTAATGAGATATTTTTCCTCGATCTTGGGGCGCTTCAGAAGCTTGCTTACGCCCTGCCCTGCCGCCGCCCCAAGCTGGATGGACGGGCCTTCCCTGCCCAGCGAAAGTCCGGCTCCCAGGGATAAAAACCCTCCGATAAACTTTCCCACGATCACTTTCCACCAATTCATATCGAGCTGCCGGAGCAGAAGGCCTTCAACCTGGGGGATTCCGCTGCCCTTTGTCATGGGCTCGATTTGGGTGACCAGATATACGGCAAAAGAGATTGCCGCCAGCAGAATAAACCACAGAGGTATCAGATGGAGGCTATGGGAGATATAAGAGTAGACACCGTCCGATACAAGTCCAATTTCTTCAAGGGCATACCGGTAAAGAACAACGACCAGGCCTGAGAAAACCCCTACCAAAATACCTTCAAACATTAAAATGAGACGGAAATTCTTCCAGTGAGAAATTATATTGTGTGTATTGCTTTTGTCTGACATTTTCTATCACCTGCGATTGGAATTGTTTGCACTTCTATGATTATAACACAGTGACAGGTGAATGGGTCCAAAATGCAAATAAAATTGCGCACTAGGACCAGCGGTGGAAAGACAGGCTTCTTCTGCGGATGGAAGGGCGTATAACGATAGGACGCCCGGTAATGCTCCTGTTTTTAAGCGTGTTACCGGGCGCACAATGCCTCATGAGGAGTTACCTGATGCTTACCTTGTACTCCCTCAGCCAGATATCCACCTGGATGAGATAGGCAAAGAGCTGCGGAAGGGCCATAAGCTGCCCGAAGAAGGGTCTTCCGTAATCGGAGCTTTCCGTCTCCAGCATGGTCCTTACGGCTTTTACATCGATGAGCTGGAGCAGCGGCGAACTGCCGTCATTCACTATCTCCAGCAGCCATTGGCGCACAGACCTTTCATAAGCGGGATTGTGGGTTTTGGGGTAGGGGCTCTTCTTCCGCCATAAAATGTCGTCAGGCAGCAAGCCTTCCAGCGCTTTTCTCAATAAACCTTTTTCCCTCCCGTCCAGGGCTTTCATGTCCCAGGGGATATTCCACACATATTGTGCAAGCCGGTGGTCGCAGTAGGGAACTCTGACCTCCAGGCCGGTGGACATGCTCATACGGTCCTTCCGGTCCAGCAGGGTTTGCATGAACCAGGCGATATTCAGGTAGAAGATCTCTCTTCTTCTGGCCTCCGCCGGATTTTCTCCCGGCAGGCGGGGGACTTCCTCCAGTGTTTCTCCATACCTTCTTGCGATATATTCCTCCGCCTTGATGGCATTCTTTATTTCCGAAGACAGGAACCGGGTCCGCTCATCCACAAACCGGGACCAGGGGAAGGTGTTTGAATTCAGCATATCCTCCCGGTGGAACCAGGGATAGCCTCCGAATATTTCGTCGGCACACTCACCGGAGTGCCATAGTTCATTGACATTTTTATTCACCGGCACCTCATGGGAAAGAAGGAGTAAAGGTGTACAGCCCGCACCCCATATATTTATAGTAGATGCATTTTGGCGGAGTGTTTGTCCATGAGAACCAGGATTGTGAGCTACGAGGGCCGGAAGAGCCTGATGGTGTATTTGGCGGAGGAGGAGCGGGAGCAGTTGAAGGACCTGCTGCCGGAGTGGAAGAAGGAGTATAAAAATATAGCCCTGTTCCTTTCGGGGGAGAGGGATGCTGAAAAGACACTGGGGCAGATCATCGAAAGCCATGGAGGTTGAAATGAAGGTTGCAGGATACGTAAGGCTCTCCAGGGATGAGGACAGGGAAAATTACACCAGCATTGAAAACCAGCAAATGATCATAAGGGAATATGCCCAGAAGTTTAATTGGTCCGTGTCGGAAATGTATGTCGACGACAATTTCAGCGGATACGACTTCGGACGTCCGGAATTTGCAAGAATGAAAAGGGACCTGGAGGAAGGTAAAATCGATGTGATTATTGCCAAAGACGCCTCGCGCATAGGGAGACACAATGCCAGAACCCTTCTGTTTATTGAAAAAGTCATTTTCGATTGTGAGAAGCGGCTGATACTGCCCAAGGAAGGCAGAAAGGGCTTTGACTCAAAGAATGACGACATTGGGGAACTGATGCAGTCAACCTACTACAATGAAAAGCATATAAGGGATACTTCCGGCAAAATCAGGGATGTATTCGAAGAGAAGCAGAAAAAAGGCGAGCTTGTCATGGGCAATCATTATGGCTACACAAAAAATCCCTCCGATAAATCCCGGCTGGTTGTTGACGAGGCGGTAAGGCCTGCCATCCGGCTCATATTTGAGCTTTATTTACAGGGCAACGGGTATAAAAAAATATGCGATATTCTAAATGAGAAGGGAGTTCCCACCCCGTCACAACATATCAAAAACAGGCGCAGCGAACAAGGTAAGCTCTTTAAGCATGCCGTCAGCACCCGGTGGCAGACACACAATATACAGAGAATTATTCAAAACGACCTGTATATCGGTGTGCTGCGGACCCATAAAAAATACAGCAAAAGAATGAAGGGAAAGCAAATGAAGGTTCCGAAGGAGGAGCAGTATGTGTTTGAAGGGCATCATGAACCTGTCATCCGTAAAGAGGACTTTGAGCTGGCCCAGAAAGTAAATTCAAAGCGCAAAAAAGAAAACTACAGGGGAAGTGCGAAGTACAATTACATATTCTCCGGTTTTGCAGTGTGCGGTGACTGCGGCTTTGCCGCGACGGGCAGGAACCTGGACAAAGGCCCCGGGAAAGTGCCGGGATATGAGTGTACCAGGTACGCAAAGTATGGCTTGCGGGGTTGCGTCAGGCATTCCATACCTGAAAGCAAGGCACTTTTTTTCTTTAAGGAGTTTCTTTCGGACCTGAAGGAACAGCATGAAGAGTGCCTGAAAAACCTGAAGGTTGAAACCAGAAGAAAGGAGAGGAAGGACTCGCTGCGCAAGCTTCAAAAAGATGAGCGCTATGCCAATGAGGAATTGCAAATGCTTTTGAAGCAAAAGGTTGCAGACCTTATGGCAGAAGGGGATCCCGAAAGCAGAATACTGCTGGAGGACAATTACAACGAACTGATCAGCCGGCAGAATAAAAAAATAAAGGAACTGAGACAGAACATCAGCGATTTTGAAAGAATTGAAGGGGTGGACCTTGAAGATTGCAGCAAGTCCGGACTGGAGGTTTTTAACAGGATACTGAATGAAAGCAGCCCTGACAGAAAGCTGCTGGAACTAATACTGGACAGGGTCGTGATATACCATGACGGGAATATAGAATTCAAAATGCAAATAAATATGGATGGACTGGTGTCGGAATCCCCAGAAGGATATCCACCACCAAAATACTAAAATGAAAAGCGGGATTTCTAAAATAATGGTTTTGACCCGGGGAAAAAGAACACAAAAATATTAAATAAAACAGCCTCCAATTTGATAGGAAGGATAAAAGGAAGATGATAAAATCAACTTGACAGTGGAAATTCCAAATATCAAATTATAGGGGGATGTAAGATGAAAAGGTTCAGGAAAATAATTTCTACCGTAATCAGCCTGTGTATGCTTGTCACACTGTTCAGCGCCTGTACACAGGCGGATGCTCCGGTACCTCCGGCGGAAACCTCCGGTAAAACGGATAAAGCGGCTGAAGCTCCCAAAAGTGGAGAACCCGTTGATTTCAAAGGAAAAACGCTGGATGTCCTGTTGTGTGCGTCCACATTCTGCGAGTCCATCGAGCCATACTTAAAGCAATTTGAGAGCAGTTATGATGTAAAGCTGAACTATGACCTCCTGGGAAGAAGCAATTTTGATGAAAAGATTGTCATAGAACTATCTTCGGGCTCCAGTGCCCATGACGTCTATTATGTTTTCGGGGAATCCTTGCCCCAATATCTTGAAAATGACTGGCTGCGGCCAATCGATGATTTGATTGCCGACAAAAGCCTCACCGATGACAGCGTGTTGAACATGGAGGACCTCATCTCCGGTCCCGTGGAGGCCTGCAAGTATAAAGGAAGTCTTTACGGCATCCCTGTTTTCTCGGCCACAGTCATCATGTACTACCGCCAGGACTACTTTGAAAAAGCCGGCATTTCCGGTCCTCCCAAAACCTGGGACGAGCTGGTGGAAGCCTGTAAAAAGCTTAAGGCAATCGGCGTGGAGCCCCTTGCCATGCGTGGTGCAAAAGCTTTTGGAGGAGCGGGCTGGCACCTTCCCATGCTGACGCATTCTTTCGGAGGAAAGGTATATAAGGATTACCCCAATGATTTTCACCCCACGGTGAATTCTCCCGAATATGTAAAAGCCGTTCAATTTTATTCGGACCTGTTAAACAATTATGGAATAAAAGGTGCCACCACCTGCAACTATGAGGACATCATACTGGCGGTCCAGCAGGGTACCGTAGGTATCTGGATTGACGGTGCGCCCCTTGTGAAGCAATATGAAGACACCCAGAAATCAAAATCCTCCGGGAAAATAGGCTATGCGGTTCCGCCGGCAGGTCCCAAGGGAGTTACGGCTGCCCAGACAACCCACCTTCTGGCGGTCAATAAAAATGTAAAAGAAAAAGAGCTTGCATGGAAATTTATTGAGTGGGCGACCAGTGCCAAAACAGAGCTGACACTGGCAACAAAGGGTACCCATGTGGCCATTCCCAGAAAATCCGTAATGAACGACCCGGAATTTATCAAGGTAAATAATTTTGGGCAGGGGGCATGGTCCAAGGCATATGCGGACACACTCGCGCTGGCCCAGTGGGATTACTATCCCCTCAACAAATACTGGCCGGAGGTGTCGGATATTATTACGAGCTCGCTATCGGAGGTGTTTACGGGGAAAGATGCCCAGAAGGCCATGGATGAAGCAAACAAGAAGATTGACAACCTTATGAAGCAGGAAGGGATATACTGACAGCCGCGGTATGACCGGCAGCTTTACCGGACAGTCCATCGCTGTGCGGCAAAGCTGCCGGCAGGCCTTTGAGCCTGCCGGAACGTATGAATATCAATTTTCAGAGGGAGAACAAGGATGAAAACATTGTCAATAACTCAAGAGAGAAGGCAGCTGCAGAGCATTTTCATTTCTCCGTTGATTGCGACACTGATAATTATGATTATACTACCTTTGCTGACCTTGTTTGTATTTAGCTTTACGTCAGTCAAAGTGGGATTTACCAACTTCAAATTTATTGGACTGAACAACTATATTTTGCTGTTTACCGATGCAGGTTTCCTGACCTCGGTTTTCAACACCGTCGTTATCCTGGCGGGAACTGTGATTTTGCAGATATTCCTGGGAATATGCTTTGCAATTCTGATTTACAAATCCACTTTTCTAACCGGCTTCATCCGGGTTGCCATGATGCTGCCCATGGTTATTTCTCCGATTATCGCGGGCATTATATGGCGTACCATGGTTATGCCCACCTTTGGCGGCGTGGACCTGGTTGCAGCGACCTTTGGGATGCCCGGCCTGCCCGACATGCTGTCCAACCCGTGGCTTGCCAAATTGGTGGTGGTGTTCACCGCCACATGGGAGTGGACTCCTTTTGTTGTGCTCTATTTGCTGGCGGGACTTGAAAGCCTGCCCATATCACCCTTTGAATCGGCAAAAATCGATGGAGCCAGCTGGTTTCAGGAAATCCTGCACATCATGCTTCCCATGCTGAAAGGGATGATTTCCGTTGTGGTCATCTTCCGCATCATCGAGGGCATGAAGGTGTTCCCGCTGATATTTGCGTTGACCCAGGGCGGTCCCGGGAATGCCACGGAGGACCTGACCTACCTTGTATATAAAACCGGATTTAAATACATGAAGCTGGGATATGCCTCAGCCGCTTCCATGGTAATACTGCTTATAATTGTCATTGCAATCGTTTTGATGGCTGTTATTCAACGAAGGCAATCGGAGTGACGGGGGATGTGAAATGGGAATGAAAAATAAAAAAATTATATACGACCTCATAAAGACGGCGGGACTGCTTATCTTCGCGTTCTGCTGCATGGTACCTTTCCTCTGGGTTATATCCCTTTCCTTGAAAAATAACCTGGATGCTTTTTCCGTACCGTTCAAGCTGATATTTATGCCCACTTTTGAGCATTACCAGAAGCTTTTTGTGCAGGCGGACTTTGCAAGATACTTTGCCAACAGTATGATAACTTCTGCAATCGGTGTAGGCTTTTCCGTGATTATCGGTGTGCCGGCAGCCTATGTTTTTTCAAAGACCCGATTCAAAGGTGACAGGCTTTTGTATTTTCTTCTGCTGCTGTCAAGGGTGACACCGGGAGCTGTTTTTGTAATACCCTATTACATGGTTTACCAGAAATTGAATCTGGTTGACAATATCTGGGGACTGGGGCTGATTTTCTTTGCAGTGACCTTTGGGTTGATCACCTGGTCCATGAAGCCTTTCTTTGACGAACTGCCTGCATCCCTTGAAGAGGCGGCGATGATTGAAGGCTGCACCATGTTTGAAACAATGATAAAAATCGTGCTGCCCCTTGCCACTCCGGGACTGTGCGCGACTGCTATTCTGAGTTTTATCTTCTGCTGGAACGAATTCTTTTTCGCTTTGATACTGACCCACAGAAATGCATTAACCGCCCCCATAGGAATACTGAATTTCATGGTCTTTGAGAAGGTTGACTGGGGTCCCATTGCGGCAGGCTCCGTAGTGACATCCCTGCCTGTTTTGATCTTCGGTATCGCCATACGCAAATACTTTGTGCGCGGGCTTGCCGCAGGGGCGCTGAGCGCCGAATAAATTACAATACAAAGGAGCAGGCTGAAATGAGTGAAGGTAAAAAATTGAATTTCGTGTGGTTCTGTACGGACCAACAACGTTTTGATACAATTTCCTCCCTGGGGAACAAAAGCATAAGAACGCCCAACATCGACAGGCTTGTGAAGGAAGGCGTGGCTTTTACAAGGGCCTATACCCAGTCTCCCGTCTGTACTCCAAGCAGGGCATGCTTTTTGACGGGACGATACCCGCGCTCCACCAGGGTGTGTTACAACGGCAACGATATTTTCCCGAAAGACGAGGTGCTTGTCACAAAGATTCTGGCGGATGAAGGGTATACCTGCGGACTGGCAGGGAAACTGCATTTGACTTCTGCAAAGGGCAGAATGGAAAAAAGAACCGACGACGGGTATACTTTTGTGCGCTGGAGCCATCACCCCCATGACGATTGGGAAGAGGGGACAAATCATTACCAGGATTGGCTTAAAAAGAAAGGGGTAAATTGGAAGGACATCTATGGCGGAAAGTACCTGTCCATGTCCAACTGGCCGCCGGTTATGACTCCGGGCTTCACGGGCAAGGAGGTGGGACCCCCTGCCGAACTCCATCAGACCACCTGGTGTGTTGAAGAGGCCATTGATTTTATCAATGCATGTGGCGACAGGCCCTGGCTTGTTTCAATCAATCCCTTTGACCCCCATCCGCCGCTGGACCCTCCCCAGGAATACAAAGACAAATTGAATATTGCCGATATGCCGCTTCCACTATGGAAAGAGGGAGAACTGGACAACAAGCCCCCCTTCCAGAAGCATGATTACGTGGCCGGAGGACAAAATGGCGCCACCGATTCCATTATCGGCATGAGTGACGAAGACAAGCAGGAGCTCCGGAGAGATTATTATGCGGAAATCATGCTGATTGACGACAAGCTGGGACAGTTGACGGACCACCTTGAAAAAACCGGGCAAAGAAACAATACCGTCATCATCTTCATGTCCGATCACGGTGAAATGAACGGGGATCACGGACTGTACTGGAAGGGTGCCTATTTCTACGAACAGCTGGTGCATATTCCCCTTATCCTATCATGCCCCTCACTGATTTTACAGGGAGTACGGTCTGAGGCGCTGGTGGAATTGGTGGATATTGCGCCGACAATCCTGGAGCTTGCAGGCTATGGCATTCCAGTAGGAATGCAGGGTAAATCCCTGGTGCCCCTGTTGACGGGAAAGCAAGATCGGGATTTCCACAAGGAAGCTGTTTACTGCGAGTTTTATTCTGCGCTGGCAAACTGCCATGATACAACTTATGCCACCATGTATTTTGACGGCAGGTTCAAAATCGTCGTATACCATGGAGAGGAATACGGAGAATTGTACGATCTGGAGAAGGATCCCAATGAGTTCGACAACCTGTGGTATGACAGGGACCATTACGACCTTAAATACCAGCTTGTCAAAAGAGATTTCGACCATTGCATCCTGGCAAACAAAGACATGTCGCTTCATAAGCTGTACACGTATTGAGGGAGGGGGGACGCATGATGAATTCACAACTTCCCAATATCCTCTGGATATGCTGTGACCAGCAAAGGCATGATTCCATTGCGGGGCTCGGGAATCCTTTTTTAAAAACTCCCAATATCGACAAACTGATGGATGAGGGTACCACCTTTTTGCGGGCGTATACCCAGTGTCCGGTTTGCACCCCCAGCAGGGCCAGCTTCCTGACGGGACGATATCCCAGGACGACGCGGGTGCTCCGTAACGGGAATGAATATTTTCCGCCGGACGAAACCCTTGTGACAAAACTCTTTTCCAATTACGGATATGACGGCGGGCTGGTAGGCAAACTGCACCTGTCGGCGGCAGAAGGGATGGTGGAGGTAAGGCCCGACGACGGGTACCGTTTCTTCGAATGGAGCGAGCATCCCCATGACGACTGGGAGGAAGGCCATGACTACCAGGAGTGGTTGAAAGAAAAAGGGATACGCTGGGAGGAGCGATACCCCCTGGGTGACGGCAAAAACCAGTCGAGTGAGGGAAATGCCTGGAAAGAGGCTTTACCCCCGGACAAAGGCGGGATGGAAGCCGAATATCACCAGACAACCTGGGCCTTTGAACGGGCGAGGGCATTTATTGAAGAAGAAAGAGGAGGGAGGCCCTGGCTTTTGAGTATCAATATCTTTGATCCCCATCCCCCCTTTGACCCTCCCATCGAATTCCGCAAACGCTTTGATCCGGAAGCTATGCCGCTGCCCTTATGGAGAGAGGGGGAACTGGACGGCAAGCCTCCCATTCACAGGGAGGACTACCTGAAGGGCAGCCAGGGAGGAACAGGGCCCTGCAGTTCCCGGAAAAAGGATGACGAGAAAAGGCAATTGATTGCGGATTACTATGCCCAGATTGAGCTGATCGATGAGAATGTAGGCAAAATCCTGCACTATCTTGAGAAAACAGGGCAGAGAGAGAACACCATCCTCGTGTACCATTCGGATCACGGCGAAATGCTGGGGGATCACGGACTGTACTGGAAAGGTGCCTATGTTTATGAACAGCTGATTCATGTACCGATGATTTTTTCATGGCCCGGAAGGATCAGAAGCGGCTTCAAATCCAACGCACTGGTGGAGCTCGTGGATATTGCGCCTACGCTCCTGGAATTGGCAGGCTTTGAGGTGCCCTATTACATGCAGGGGAAATCCCTTGCCCCCATTCTGAGGGGAAGTGGGGAGATGGATTTTCACAAGGACCATATTTACTGCGAGTACTACAATGCAATGGTAGGTGTCCATGACAGATATATTTCCATCTATTTTGACGGCCGTATCAAAATTGCCGTTCATCACGGGGAAGAAATGGGGGAATTGTATGATCTGGAAAAGGATCCCTGCGAGTTTGAGAACCTGTGGGACAATTGCGGATATGAGAAATGCAAGTGGGAATACATGAAAAAGTGCTTTGATTCAGCCATTATGGCAAACATGGACCCGAAACCGCGGGTTATACGGTATTTTTGAAGAATAAATTGACATAAACTGTTCCCAGGGCAGAGGGAAAGCCTGCCATGGGCTTTTTTTTGTATTTCGGCGTGCGGGGCGGGAGCAGCAGGCATTTATTGCCGTGCACATCTCCGGCGTCCGTGTTATAATATTGATGGGGACTTCTATTCACTCCTTATATGCGGTAACATTTCTTTTCGTGGAGGCAAATTTGTTGAAGATTAGATTAAAGTCCTTATTTAATAGCTTGTTCTATACTTCTATCTCCGGATTCATCATTGCCTATACGTTGTTCAGCATCCTGGCGGTAATAATCCTGGGTAACCTGGTTATTGCCGTCACCCAGAACACCATCGAGAAAAAAATAAGTGAAAGTGAACTCAATGTCCTGTCGGAATCGGGAGATAAATTGAATTTGGTTTTCAACGAACTGCGGGGCGTAATGGACAGCATATATACCAACCGCGACATCCAGAAGGTTCTTGAGCAAAGCGAGGACAGGCTTACCCTGGAAAGGAACATAAACAGTTTTTTTATAAAAATAAGAACTTCCTACAGCTGGATGATAAACGAAATATATATCTTCAGCCTCGACGGCTATTCGCTGACCTATTCTACAAGGTCCGCCCCTCCGGGATATATCAACCTGGACATGCTGAAGGAAGAGGAATTCTATGAAAATATTATGCAGCGTGACGGAAAAATTCACCTCATTAACGGAGAGAATACTTCAATCCCATCGGTAAAAGACAAATTCATGATGGTAAGGTTTTTGCCCAACACAAGCTACAGCCAGGCAGCCGGTATCCTGGTGGTCACATTTAATAAAAACTCGCTGCTCAATCCTTACAAATCTTTATTGAACGGAAATTCTTCCCTGTACATAGGGGATGATAACGGAAAACTGATTGCGGGGCCTGACAAAGACCTTAAGTATACCGAAGCGGTCAGCCAAAAGGGCAACGAAGAAAAGGGCTTCTTTTTCGACACCATTGAAAAGGAAGACTCCATCATCCTTTTTCACCGTGTCAAGGAGACCAACCTGTATTTAATCAGGATTTTGAAGACAGAAAATCTTTTCAGCTTCAAGAAAATAATCGTTTTTCTGCTCCTGGTTTTTATCGCGCTTGTGGCCATTATTTCGGTTATTTTTTATCTCTACGTATTTTTGCGTATTTACAGGCCCATCGACAGGATTATAAACAGCATGCGCATCGTGGAAAGCGGAAACTTTGTCGTTGCGGACCTGGACATTGAAAGGGCGGACGAAATCGGGATGCTCAACCGGGGCTTTGTAACCATGGTGAAGAACCTGGACGGCCTGTTTCTGAGGATAAAAGAAGAGCAGGAGCAGAAGAGGAAGGCTGAAATACAGATGCTCCAAGCCCAGATAAATCCGCACTTTTTATACAATACCCTGTCCACAATACGCTGTATGGTTGATATGGACAGAAGGCATGATGCCCACAGCATGATCATATCCCTTGTGAAATTATTGAAAAATACGCTGCGCTTTTATGACCGGTTTATAACCATTGAAGAAGAGCTGAATACCCTTAAGGCCTACCTGTACATCCAGCTCAAGCGGTACAACAGCTTTGCGGTTGACTACGAAATCGAGCCGGAAGCCATGAAATGCAGGATTCCCAGACTGATTCTGCAGCCCATCCTGGAAAATTCCATCAAGCACGGGTTCCAGTACATGGAGGATGGGGGAAAAATCAACATATCCATACGGATTGAAGACAATATCGTAATCGTAAAGATATCCGACAACGGATGCGGCATCAGCAAAAAACGCCTGCAAGAGATCAACTCGAACTTAAACCAGCGTTCCGAACAATCCATCGGAATTAACAACGTTCATCAACGGATAAGGCTTTTATATGGGGACAGATTTGGCATAAAGGTTGATTCTCCGCCCGGAGGAGGAGTTGTAACAGCATTGAGTTTTCCGTATGAGGAGGGAGTTTGAGTGCAAACAAAAGAGCAGGGCTGTGAAAGACTTAAAATTCTTGTTGTAGACGACGAACACATTATACGGAGCTGGATCGGCATGGTGCTTGAACGGAGCTACACCGGACACCTGGAGATCATAAAAGCCTCCAGCGGTGAGCAGGCCCTGGAGCATCTCATGAATGGCGATGTGGATATTGCAATTACAGATATCTGCATGAAGCGTATGAGCGGACTGGATCTGATCGATCATGCTAAAAAAGCGGGGTTTTGCACAAAGTTTATCCTGATCAGCAACTATGAGGAGTTTTCCTATGCCAAAGAGGCTGTCAGGCTCGGAGCTTCAGACTACCTGTTAAAGTCGGAGATATGCGACGAGGACATCCTTAAAGCCGTAGAACGTGTAAAAAGCGAAATGGAATTGTCAAACAGCGTTGTGCGGCAGCATGAAACGGAGAATATAAACCTGGGGAAGAGGCTTTTCCTTGAGGAGCTGGTGAAAGGGAAATATGAAAAAAGCAAGGAAGAATGGCTTCAGAGCAAATGTAAGCAGCTGTCCGTATCTCTAAGAGAGCAAAATCTGTTTGTCATCGTGATCGATGCCGACAGCAGGAGCTCTGAAACCGAAACGGAAGATGAATTTGATTTTCACATGGCCGGCATCATATCCCAGAACCTCCGGGTGTGGTTTGAAAAATGGGAATGGATAAAAAACGGCGACGGTAAATACATTGTGCTCCTGAATGTGAGCTCCAACAGCAATAAGACCACCGGTGAGCTTTTGGACCTGTTTGCATTAAAGATAATTTCCGAAATGAAATCAAGGCTCGAAAGCAGTGTTTCTGTCGGGATAAGCCGTTCCTTCAAGGGCTTTTCAAGAATACACGAAGAATATGAAAATGCCGTTGCTGCATTGGACGAGCGGTATTTTACCGGTGGGAGAAATATAGGCTATTATTTGAACATCGACAACCGCCAATTTATAAATTATAACAATTATGTGCAAAGCGGCATAAAGAAGATCAGGGAATTTCTGAATTTGTGGAAATTCAAGGACGCAGCCGCAGAAACCGGCAAACTGTTGTCGGAACTTCCGCAAATACATATAAAAAACCACCAGGATGTTCGTCAGGCGCTTGTGAGGCTTGTGTCGGCCTATTATGACGGTTTAAGCATGCTGGGTATTTCCGGGGAGTATGTAGACAGATTATTTGACGACCATGGGAGAAAGATTACAGGCTTTGCCCTTTATAGGGATGCCACCAATTATGTACTGGAAATACTGGCGAAGCTTCCGGTAATCGTGGCGGCAGCCACCAATAGTGACGACGTGGTGAAGCATATCGCAGAGTATATTAAAGCCAATCACAATAAAGATTTATCTCTGGCGGACCTGTCCGAAACATTCCATCTGTCCGCAAGCCATCTGAGCAAAAAATTCAAGGAAAAAATGGGGACCAATATAAGCAAATACATTATCGACATGCGCATTGAAGCATCAAAGGAGCTCTTGCGGAATTCCGAGTTGAAAATGTCGGATATAGCCATGCGTGTGGGTTTTTCAAGCCTGAGCTATTTCGCGCAGGCGTTTAAAAGACTCGAAGGCTGCTCTCCTCATATTTACAGAATTCATTTCCAGAGTAAACATGTTTGACAAGTGCTACCCCTCCAAAATACTAAAATTGAAAGCAGAATTTCTAAAACGGTTTTGCCGGTAAGGAAAAGAGCACAAGAATACTAAACAAAACTGCCTCCAATTTGATATGAGCGGCGGTAAGGACATGGTAAAATCAACTTGACGGCGAAAATTTAAAATACCGGACGAAGCAGGAAGGATTATACCGATGCCACCCCTCAGCTTATTGATAAAACCGGCCTCAAGCAGTTGCAATTTGAAATGCAGATACTGCTTCTACCATGATGTTTCCCAAAACCGCAGGGTAGCAAGTTACGGCATGATGGATACGGAGCTGCTTGAGAAAATCGTCAAAAGTGCCCTTGAATATGCGGACGGCCTATGTACCTTTGCATTTCAGGGGGGAGAACCCACCTTAATAGGACTGGACTACTATGAAAAGTTAATAGAGCTTGAGAAAAAATACAACACAAAAAAGGTCCGGATCAGCAATTCTCTACAGACGAACGGCCTTCTGATCGACGAGGACTGGGCAAGATTTCTGGCGGGAAATGACTTTCTGGTAGGCATTTCTCTGGACGGCCCCAAAGATATTCATGATGCCAACCGTATTAACGGGATGGGAGCAGGCTCTTATAACAGTGCGATGAATGCCATTGAGCTGTTTAATAAGTACGGTGTGGAATACAACGTGCTTTCGGTCGTAAATTCTTATGTAGCAAGGCACGTAGGCAAAGTCTACAACTTTTTCAAAAAGAACGGTTTCAAATTTCTTCAGTTTATTCCCTGCCTTGACCCCATAAACGGGCAACCGGAGAAAGAGAAGTTCTCACTGAAACCGGAGCGGTTCGGCTATTTTCTCAAAAATCTTTTTGACCTATGGTATGAGGACCTGGCAAAAGGGAGCATGACCAGCATCAGGTATTTTGACAATCTTGCGGGAATGTTTGCCGGGTGTGGGCCAGAGGCCTGCGGAATGTCCGGGCATTGTCATTGCCAGTTTGTCATTGAGGCCGACGGAGGGGTATACCCCTGTGATTTTTATGTCGTGGACAAATGGCTGCTGGGAAACATAAAGGACAAAGGTTTTCATGAGCTGCTTCATTCCGGCGCCTGCGAAATCTTCATCAATGCTTCAAATTCCGTTAACCCCAAATGCAAGGCGTGCAGGTGGTTCGGTTTTTGCCGGGGTGGCTGCAGAAGGGACCGGGAGTATGGTGCGGACGGGGCAATGGGGCTGAATTACTACTGCGGGGCATATGAAGCATTTTTTGAGCATGCAGGCGAAAGACTGCGGAAGATTGCAGCGGCGTCGAGGCTCCGGGAGTAAGCCCTGCCTGCATCGGGAGGCTGAGATGGATAAAGCAAAATTAAAGCTGATTCTGCAAATATATTTGTCGTTTTTGAAGCTGGGCTGTATCAGCTTTGGCGGGGGATACTCAATGATTCCGCTGATAGAGAGGGAAGTGGTGGAAAACAGGAAATGGGTGGATAAAAACCAGATTATCGACATATTTGCGGTTTCAGAATCGCTTCCGGGAGCCATCGCGCTGAATTCATCAGCCTTTGTGGGCTATTCCATCGCAGGCATCCCCGGAGCTCTGGCCGCACTGGTAGGGAATATGACACCTTCTGTGATCATTGTACTGGCCCTTTCGGCAATATACTCCGTAGTTAACCACAATCCTTTTATCCAGGCCGCATTCAGGGGGATATATCCTGTAATCGTAGCACTTATCGCCTTTGCCGCTTTTAAAATCGGAAAGCTTGCAATAAAAGACGGGTACACCCTGCTGTTGGCTGCTGTGGCTTTCACGGCAGCTCAGTTCATGGGGATTTCTCCCATCCCCCTGATTATTTTAGGAGCTTTGTCAGGAATCGCATATGGGCTGGTTATACCCTTACGCTGCACCATCAAAAGGACATCCGGCAGAAAAAGGGGGAAAGGGCTTTGAATGTTCTTTGTGAAATTTTCCTGATGTTTGTCAAGCTATGTGCTTTTGCATTCGGAGGAGGATATGTGATGATACCCAGCATGGTACAAGCCTCTGAAGCACATCAATGGGCGACGGCTACCGAGCTTACGGATGTAATTGCCATTGCGGGAATGTCTCCGGGGCCTGTTGCCGTCAATGCCGCCGTAGGCTTCGGCTACAAGGTGGCGGGTTTTCCCGGAGCCGCTGCCGCCTTTCTGGGTATTGCAGTGCCCTGCTCTCTAATTGTAATTATCACCGCCACTTTCTTTTTTAAAGCGTACTCACATAAAACCGTACAGGCGGCATTATACGGCCTGAGACCTGTAATCGCCGGCATCGTTCTGTACGCGGCGGTATCTGTGGCGTTGAAAAATAACATTCTTTTTCCTGAAAAGCTGATATCAGGAGGTGTAAATATTACTACGGGAGGGTTTCAAATCGTTGAAATCAAGAGCCTGCTCATTGCGGCTGCCGGATTTGTCATGCTCATCAAAACAAAAATACAGCCGATCTTCCTAATTGTGGGCGGAGGGGCATTTGGAGTGCTCCTGCTCAGATAGACGTAAAAGGATGCAGCAAGCGTACCTCGGAATAATCATGGCTCCGGATTGTCAATGTCATATGACACTCACCCGATAGTGCAACGGTGGCATCCTTTTTAATCTCCCGGCAGAAGAGCCAGAGAGAGGAATCCACATCCGCCATGCCGGGAAGGTCCCTGGCAATGGTAGCTCCTGTCAGGGCGCTGACCAACTGGGGCGTATCGATCATGATGTAATGGTGGAAGGTGTTGAATTCCTCCGACATTCTTTTGACCCATGGGGCATCTGCATTGGGTTGGAAAGCGCTGGGCTTGAAATAGATGTCATTGTCGGTATAATCGATGGAATAGGTATGTAGCTGCGGTTTTCCGGAATTTTTGAAGTGCTTTGCGGCAAGGGCCGTTATGGCACTGGAATCCAATCCTCCCGATAAAAATGTACATACCGGCACATCAGCCACAAATTGACGCTCAATGGAATCCCGGACCAGCTCCCTGACCTTTGAAACCGTATCCTCCAGGCTGTCGGTGTGGGGATGGCTCTCATAGGCCCAGTACTTTTTAATGCGGAGGCCGTTTGAATCAAACAGGGCACAGTGGGCGGGCTTTATCTCATAGACATTTTTATAGATGCCATGCCCCGGAGTTCGTGCCGGTCCCAGGGCGAATATTTCAGCCAGACCCTCCGAATCCACCTCGGGCTTTATATCGCTGTGGGACAGCAGCGCTTTCAGCTCCGATGCAAAGATGATGGAACTGCCTCTTTGGGCATAGAACAAAGGCTTTACGCCAAACCTGTCCCGGGCCAGAAAGAGCCTTTTGTCCCTGTCGCTCCATATTCCGAAGGCATAGATTCCGTTCAGGTATTCCACACACTCCGGCCCCCACTCAATATAGGAAACAAGCAAAACTTCGGTATCGGAATTGCTGGTGAAGGAATATCCCCTTTTCTCCAGTTCCTCACGCAGGTTTTGCGTGTTGTAGAGTTCTCCGTTATAGGTGATGACATAATTGGCATCGCCTTTGCTTCTTACCATGGGTTGGCCGCCTCCGGCAGGATCAACCACCGCAAGACGCCGGTGGGCAATAACCGCTTCGGCGGATACCCACAATCCCGAGGAATCGGGACCTCTTAAAGCCAGCTCTCCCGACATTCTCTCCACTTCCTCGCGCTTTTGTGTCAAATCCTCTTTTAAATCTATCCACCCGGAAATTCCACACATAGACAACATCCCCTTTCTAAGTTATAAAGATAAAAGCACACCCTCATCCATTACTGAAAAAAGACACCCAGTCTTAAGACGTGGCGCCTTTGCCGCAAAAGTGAACCGTTGATTATCAATTTCATTATCAATATATGTGAGGCGCATGCCGTTAGTTACTTCTATCCTGCAGGTGGAAAAATAATTATAAATTGTTTATTGAAAGGGAGATTTTGGGGTATAAATATCTAAGATAAAACTTAAAAGGAGGATACCAATGATCAGTGAAAGAATACAGGACAAGCTGAATGAACAAATCCAGAAGGAATTTTATTCCGCCTATTTGTACTTATCCATGGAGGCCTACTTTGCTTCGGAAAACCTGAACGGCTTTGCCAACTGGTTCCACATCCAGGCCCAGGAAGAGCGGGACCACGCCATGATGATTTTCGACTACGTAAACCGGGTGGGGGGAAGAGTGCTGCTGCGGCAGATCGATGCTCCCCGGGTGGAGTTTGCTTCTCCCGAGGATGTTTTAAAGGCAACCCTTGAGCACGAACAGTTTGTGACAAGGTCAATCTATGATATAGTAGATGTAGCGCTTGAGGAAAAAGACCACAAGACCAATTCCTTCCTGCAGTGGTTCGTCAATGAACAGGTGGAGGAGGAGGAAAATGCGGAGAACAATCTAAAGCGGTTTGCGATGGTAAAGGGCGACGGCAGGGGGATACTCATGCTGGATTCCGAATTTGCACAGAGGGTTTATACTCCGCCGGTAGTTTCAGAGACTTAAAAGAAGAAGCGGCAATTTTTATAAAACTTAGGGATCGCTAAAATATAACTTCCGTTAAAACTTTTTCAGGAGACTACAGCAGAGCCCCGTCTCCTAAAAAAGTATCGGAAGTAATATTTTAGCCGACCCTTAAAATAAAAAACAGGAGGAGGAAGGTATTCAATGGCTTGTCACAACATCATGGCGGTAATTATAAATCACCGCTCAAAACAGGCTCCGAAGTTCCAGGAGGTGCTCACAAAGCATGGCTGTGCCATCAAAATGAGGCTGGGACTGCACGAAACGGATAATGTCTGTTCCGAGGAGGGCCTTATCATTTTGCACCTGGGCGGAAGCAACGACGATATTAAGGCCCTGGAAGATGATTTGAACGGCATGGAGGGTATTACAGCGAAGACAATTAACATTTGCTCCGAATAAGTCTTTGAAAAGCCTTGGACTCCTATCGCACCGGTAGGAGTTTTTATATGCCCCGCATTCGATTGTTGACCCGGCAAAAGCTTTTGTGGTAAAATTAATACAAACGTCCGAATTATAGCGAGGTGGGGGATATGTCCACCGCCTCGTTGAAACGCGCAGTAGTAAGAAAAATTTCTACAACCGAAATTTTTCTACGGGTGCGTTATAAAAAGACCTGGCCCGGAAGAATACTCTTCAAAGTCTGAGGCAAAGCTAGTTTCTATAATGAGTGCAGTTTCTTATTCACAATTCCGTAAAGCAAACTGCGCGAATTTCATCGATAGCTGCCTTGATTCATTTTTGATTTTAAAGTTCGCTGTCGATATAAAGTAAAGCGATGAGGAGGCTTGTTTATGACGAATTTATTTGAAAGATCCATTGACCTGGGTGTGGGACTTTTCATGTATTCCAAGGAAAAGATTGAAGAAATGGTGGAAGATTTGGTGAGCAAGGGTGAAATATCCAAAAAGGATGCACGGCAGTTTGCGGGTGAACTGATAAAGCGGGGCCAGGAACAGCGGGAAGAAATGCAGAAACTGGTCAGCGGAGAGATTGCCAGGGCGTTGGACCATGTGAATGTGGCAAGGAAGGAAGACATCGTCACAAGGGATGAAATCAGCCGGATTGTGAGGGAACAACTGCTGCAAGTTCTCCAGGAGCAGGGAATCGTCAAAAAGGAAGTTTAGAATGGTAATAAGCAGAGCAATGAGCATCGGAAGATACAGGCAGATCATCACTGTTTTTACGAAGCACGGCTTTGGCTTGCTGCTGGACCAACTGGGAATTTTCAAATATCTCAGGCTAAAGAAAAAAAACGTCAATAACGGGACGGAGGATGGCAGCTCCAGGCTTTCGACGGGAGAAAGGCTTCGGCTGTGTCTGGAGGAGCTGGGACCCGCCTTTGTAAAGCTGGGTCAGATATTGAGCACAAGACCCGATATTTTTCCGGCAGGCATTGTTGAGGAGCTTAAAAAGCTCCAGGATTCCGTGCCGCCATTTTCCATTTCCGAGGTCAGGTCAGTGGTGGAAGAGGAATTTGAAGACAGGCTGGAAAATATCTACAAAGAGTTTGAAGAAAAACCCGTGGCTGCCGCCTCCATGTCCCAGGTGCACCGGGCCAGGCTGAATTCCGGGATACAGGTGGCCGTCAAGGTGCAAAGGCCGGGGATAGAAAAAATTATTCACCAGGATCTCACTATTTTGAAGGATCTGGCCTATTTCGTCGACCATCATACCCAGTATGGCGAATTATACGATTGCAGCGGCATGGTCCGGGAATTTGAAAATACCATCATAAACGAACTGGATTTCACGAAAGAAGCGGAGAATGCGGATACCTTCAAAAGAAATTTTGCGAAGGACGGAGGGATTACAGTCCCGCGGGTGAAATGGATTTACACCACAAGACGCGTCCTGACCATGGAGTATATTGAAGGCATCCGCATCGATGACTTTGAAGCCCTGGAAGCTGCCGGTATCGACAGAAGACACATTGCCAAAAAGCTTGCCATGTCCCTGTGCAACCAGATATTCAGAGACGGCTTCTTCCATGCGGACCCTCACCCCGGCAACATCCAGGTGTTGCCCGACGGTACAATCGTATTCCTGGACCTGGGGATGGTGGGCTACCTGGATGAGATACGGAAAAGGATGATCTCAAACTTTTTTGTGGGAGTTGCCTCCAAGGACAGCACCATGGTGGTGAAATCCATCATCGGCATGGAGACGATGCCCAAAAGAAGCAACATAAAAAGGTTTGAAAAAGACGTGGACATCATCATCGAAAAATATCTGACCATGCCTTTAAATGAGATAAAGGTGGAGGAATTACTTTATGAGACCTTTAACCTTGCTTTTTTGCATCATATAAGAATCCCCCGGGAATTTGCCTTGCTGTGCAAGACGGTGGGGACGCTGCAGGGGCTGCTGCAAAAGCTGGCTCCCGACCTCAATGCCCTTGCGGTGGCGAAGCCCATTGCAAAAAAACTGGTGTATCAGTCCCTTTCGGTGGAGGCAATCGGACGGGATGTGAGAAAAGGCCTGTGGAGTTACAAGGAACTGTTCAAGGAAATTCCTTCCGCGGTATTGAGTCTTTTAGGCAAGATAGAAGAGGACGATTTTGCGGTACAGTTCCAGATTAAAGACATCGAGAATGTTCAAAAACGGCTTGACAGGGTTTTCAACAGGATATCCTTCAGCCTCGTACTGCTGTCAATCAGCATCATCATCGCCGGAATTATCATAGGCTCCGGGCTAAGCGCCAATACGGGAAGTCAGATGTATTTCCTGAACCTTACGATCTTGAAGATCGGACTGATCATCGCGGGATTGATCATCGTGGGACTGTTTATCTCCATGTTCAAGCAGGGACACTGAAAGAGCCAAGGCCCAAAAAGGACAGCGGAAGTCGATTATTAACATCGGAGGAGCGTTTATTCCTATGAGCGAAAAAGCAAATGAATTAAGCCAGTCCCAGAAAATATTGAATGCAGCCTATAAGTGCATATCCACCAAAGGCTATGCAAATGTTTCCCTCCGGGACATTGCCGATGAAGCGGGAGTAGTGCTGAGCCAGTTGAATTATTATTACAAAAACAAGGAAGGATTGTTTCTGGAGATTGTAAAAACACTGGCACAGAAGTACCTGACGGAAACGGAAGAATATCTGAAGAAGAGCAGGCCAGAAAAGGAGCAGATGGCCGGGTTGATCAAGTATTTTCAGGAGATATTGACCAAAAACCCTGAGCTGTTCAAGCTCCTTTTCGATTTGACCAGCATGTCCCTGTGGTCGGCTTCCTTGAAAGAACTCCTCAATGACCTTTTCAAACGTCTGGCGGATTTGATCAACAAATACATCGTAAGCGATTTCTCCCACCGGGAGAATTTAAAAAACTATTCACCTGCGGCGGTGGCCAGAATCGTGCTGGGGACTCTGTTCGGGACCTCCATTCAGGTGATACTGGCCGATGAGAAGGTGGACATGCTGGATTCGCTGGCGGCGTTAAATGTATTATTTGAATGAAGAATAAAATAGATAAAGGGGTTGTATTATGTCTTTTACGAGTATTTTGCTGCTGCTTTGTTCAGCATTGATGGCAGTGATTGTCGGGATATTTCTCAGAAAAAAATTTCATGCGAAGAAGATAGTTAAAATAATCATCCTTGCACTTCTTGTAACAGGCTGTGTTTTCGTTGGCGCGTATCAATATTTTCAAAGGTCAAGCAGTTTTATATTTACGAAAACAACCAACCTTGGTGAAGAAAACATAGGAAACCTCCGACTGTACGAGAGCATTGACAGCAAGGATTTTGTAGAGAAGTACGGAACAGATTTACAAAAAGGTGAAAATGTTTTATTCGACTATTACAGGTTGAATGATGGCCTGGTTATCGCTACAAACCCAAACAGACAGATTATCCGGATTGTAATTGATGACAAACCGGACAGCAGCATAAAGACGGGCAAGGGTATCAATCCGGGCAGGTCCGTTGATGACGTTATTCAGGCTTATGGTGAAAATTACTATAAAAGGACGGAGGATGGCGGCGTGCCGGTAATTGGCTATGTAGATAAAGAGAAGAAGGCAACCATTGAATTTTTCAATTATGAAAACAAAGTTACACAAATCAGATACGACATTTCCTCCATGCAGTAATGACATGCGGAATAATTTAAAACACGGGATGAATAATTGACTGTTTCCCTCATATATTAAAGCCTCCGAAAATACTATTATAGTAAATATGTAATTTGGAGCTTTATATGAGAATAATTGTTGTTAAAGCCAGAACGCTGATATATTCTTTTGCAGTTCTTGTCCTTGCAGTGCTGGTACTGGCTGTAAGTTTATCGAATACGGAGATTGCCGCCGTATTCGACGCCAAGAAGGACCTGCCCATCTACTCGGTAGACCGTCCTGAAAAAAATGTGGCCATCACCTTTGACTGTGCCTGGGGAGCGGATGACATTCCCGAAATACTTTCCGTGCTTGAAAAGGAGAATGTGCAGGCCACCTTTTTCATCGTGGGCCAGTGGGCCGAAAAATTCCCCCAGGAAGTAAAAATGATTGCAGCTAAAGGCCACGATGTGGCCAATCACTCCTATTCGCATCTCCGCTTCGGAGCGCTGGATGCCAAAAGGATAAGCTACGAGATCAGCCGGTGCGGGGAGGTTTTAAACCAGTTGACCGGAAAAAAAGTGGAGCTGGTGAGGCCCCCCTATGGAGACTACAACAACACCGCCGTGGCGGCGGCAAGGCAGCTGGGGTATTATACCATCCAGTGGGACGTGGACTCCCTTGACTGGAAACCGGAAATAAGCCGGCAGGAAATCATGCGGCGTGTAACAAGCAAGGTCCGCCCCGGCTCCATCATACTGTTCCACAACGACACCACCCATACCGCAAAGGTACTTCCTTCGGTGATAGCCTCTCTAAAACAGCAGGGCTATGGCTTTCAGCCGGTTTCAAAGCTTATCCTGAGAGAAAATTTTTTCATCGATTTTGACGGCAGGCAAAAGGTAAAGGAAAATTAAATTGAAATTGCTGCAAAACAAAATAATTGAGTTTCACTTTTACATAAAATTTTTAAAAGGGCACATTATATAATATAATCTTTCTCTTAGGGACCGTTAAAATATAATTTCCGCTAAAACTTTTTGAAGAGACTGCAGCAGGGATAGGTCTCTCCAAGAGAGTACCGGAAGTACTGTTTTATCCGGCCCTTCGTTGATGAAATGAGGGTATGACATGATTATAGCCGGTATCGTGGGGCAAAATGGCATAAATGAAACATCAAATCTCGTAAACTCCATACTGTCTTCAACAAGCCGCAAGGTAAGCATTGTGGATTCCAAAAACCTGGTGGGGCTGGACGCAAAAAGAATAAAAAATTACATTGCGGAGCTCGGAAAAAACAATGTAAACATCATGGTCTTGAAAATCAATGTTGTCGACCTGGAGGAGCAGTTTTTTGACGGTTTGCGCTTTGATATAATCATTTATACGGACAATGCCAGGGACCCTCAAGAAACGCACGTAAAGAGTGATGGCAATCTCATGGGAAAAATCATGTCCATGCTGGATGACAAGGGAGTGATCATCGTCAATGAGGATGACGGGGAACTGATGAGCTTTTTGGATGGAGTCAAGCAGCATATCGTAACATACGGGTTTAACTCCAAGGCCAGCATTACCACCTCCAGTGTGGGGGACACCTTCTTTGAAGATAAGTTCATGTGTTCCCTTCAAAAGACGATTTCAGCCAAAAACGGGCTTCTTATCGAGCCCCAGGAGTATATTATCAAGGTGGATTCCAAAGAGACGGACTCCTACAATGTTTTGGCTGCAGCCAGCTTTGCAATCGTAAACGGAATTGATCTTAACTCCCTCGTACCTGCAGGATTAAAGTCCTGACAGGCCAATCCAAACTCCGGTGTGACCGTTTCTCAAAATTGCCTGCTTCCCTGCAAGAATATTTGAATTAAAATGGAGATTCAGGGATTTTCAAGTCGAAAAATATGTAATATAATATAGCTTGACGGTAAAAATTTACTTCTAAATGTTGCCCTTCACGAATAATATACATTAGATAAAGCAGTGAGATACATATGAGCCTAAGAGAGGAGAGTGGGGGTCGGATGGTCGGAAACATCATTGAGAACAACATGGTGACCATTTCCGGAAAAGTTTTATCAGAGTTGGAGTTCAGTCACGAAGTATATGGGGAAGGGTTTTATAACTTTATACTTGAGGTTCCAAGACTCAGTGATAGTTCTGACAAGATTCCGGTGACCGTTTCTGAACGGTTGGTAACAAAGCAGAAGTTGGAAATAGGAAAGATAATAGAAGTTGAGGGCCAGTTCCGTTCTTATAACAGTTACAATAATGAGGGAAACCGGTTGCTGCTGACGGTCTTTGCCAGAGAAATCAATTTTCTTGAGGACGAAAAAAAGATAAAAAATCCCAACCAGATTTTCCTGAACGGTTATATCTGCAAGCGTCCTGTTTACAGAAGCACACCCTTCGGGAGGGAAATCGCGGATTTGCTTCTTGCCGTCAACAGGCCTTACAATAAGTCGGACTATATACCCTGCATCGCATGGGGACGAAATGCCCGATATTCTGAAGGACTTACCGTAGGAGAAAATATAAAGGTGTGGGGAAGGATACAGAGCAGGGAGTACCAGAAGAAGCTGGAGAACGGCGACGTTCTGGTCAAAACCGCCTATGAGGTTTCCGTTTCTAAGCTGGAAATATGTACGGCTCCCACGAGAAAAGATGAAAATGAAGACTTCGAAGGCAACGGTTTTGAACCCGAGGATGGGGAATAGGGCTTTTGCAATAGGGAGTGAAAAAAATAATCCTCCGGATGGTGTTTAATCGCACAACCCGGAGGATTTTTGTTTGTGAATTATCTGGAGGGTCACCGGAAGAGGAACAGCTTTATCCGTCCGTTTCTGACCAAATATCTCCACTGCCTCATCAGGTAGGGCATGATGTAGTAATCTGCACCGAAAGCTCTGCCTGCTCCCGCCAGCATGCAAATAGCAGCGGGGATGTACCACCAGCTGGTTTCATAAAGCCCGGTGGAAAGCAGGAAGTTGAGGGTAAGTCCCAGGGAAGCAAGGCTGGCGATGAAGGTGAAAGCCCCAGCAATGAGCGCCAGACCGATTCCTATTTCCGAAAGGACGATGAGAATCTGAAAGAACAAACCATTGGGGATTACGAGGGTGTTGGCTATCCAGGCATACCAGGAGGGGGTGTGGTCGGAGATGATCCTGAACACCTTCTCTCCGCTTTCAGAAGCGGATGCGCTGGCGGTGGTGTCCACTGCCTTGCCTGCCAGCATCGCCGTGGTGAGCCAGCCTTCGTTTATCTTTACCAGACCTTCCTTAAGCCACGCATATCCCAGGAAAAGCCTTAAAGGAACAAGCCAGAAGGTGTTGCCCGTCACCGAATAATGCTTTTCGATAAGGAACTTTTTCTGACGTTTGCCGAAAAACTCATGCTTCAGATATTTTATAACAAGTTCGAAACCACCGATTCCGAATAGATAATGTACATTGACCATGTATTTCATCAGGATGGCGAAGATCCTTGGAAGTTCCACTCCCATAAGGTCTGTAACGGCAAAGAAGCCTCCGATGGAAACCATTACGCCGTGCAGCTTGGGCTCCAGTTTTTCTTTTTGCTTGCCCCTTAGATCTGCAAGCACATTTTTTGCGGCGCCCTTACCGGTCTGGAGAGCTGCCTCCACAAGTGCGGGGAGGGTGCTGCCTTCGGCAATGAAGGCTGAAATGTCGCCCACTGCGAACACATTGGGATACTTTGTCTGTGCGTATTCGTTCACATGGATCCTGCAGGTTCTTCCTTTTTCCAGCTCGATTTCATCCGTGAGACAGGAAGCCCTGACGCCGGCTGTCCATATAAGGGTCTGGGTAGGTATTACCTCGCCGCTCTTTAACTGGAGAGAACCCTCTCCCACATTGGTGATGGCGCTTTCGGTCAATACCTCAACCTTAAGCTTGTTGCGGAGATAATCCATGGACTGCTTGATTCCTTTTTCCTTAAGGTTGCTAAGGATTTTGGACATTGCCTCCACCAGCACAAGACGGACTTCTCTTCTGGGAATGCCGTATTCTTCGCAGAGCAGCTTCACCCACTGGCCCAGTTCTCCGATCATTTCCACGCCGGTGAAACCGCCGCCGCCTACAACAAAGGTGAGCAATGACTTTCTTTTTTCCGCGCTCCTCTCGAGAGAAGCTTTCTGGAAGGTTTCTTTAATGTGCTCTCTGATTCTCAGTGCATCTTCATAGGACCAAAGGGAAAAACTGTGCTCCTTGAGTCCGGGGATGCCGTAATAGTTAGGCTCGCTGCCCGCAGCCAGGATGAGATAGTCATAACTGTATTCGCCGGTCTTGGAAATCAGCTTGTTCCCCTCAAAATCAAATGAGGCGATCTCATCTTTGATGATTTTGACATCGGTATATTTAAAGATATCCCTTAAAGGAACGATGATACCGTCTTCACTTATTCTGTTGCCGGCCACCTCATGCAGTTCGGTCAAAAGCGTGTGATAGGAATTTTTGTCGATGATACTGATTTCAATATCGTCCGACGGCTTTTTCTTTTTATGCAGAGTCAGGGCAGCTTCGATTCCGGCATAACCGGCACCGAGGATTAATACTTTTTTGGACATTGAAACTTCCTCCTTCATAATAAAATTTGCATAAGGCCAAAAAATATGCATCAAGCAAGTCGAATGCGAAATTATTGGCATTGTGTTCATACTCTTGATTTATTTGCCATATACTAAGTTATATGATGCAGAAGCTAAATAATGCAAAACCCGGTTAACGAAGTATACATAAAATAATTATTGCCAAGTATCGATAACGTACTCTAAAAGCGCAAATAAGCGGGGACAGTTATCGATGAAGCTTGCGGAGCCCATATTACGGAGATAGTTGATTTTGGACTTCGCCCCTTAAAACCAGCAGCTTCTATGAACCAGAATGCTTGATAAAAATTAGACAAATTCTCAAAACATGATTATTATATCATACTAATTGAAAAATTGTCAGATATTTTTCTCTTATATTTTTTAAATTTTAAGTGTGTTAAATATTTGACATAACATTGATACTTATAATATAATTAGACCGTGGTACATACCATTAAATATATTAAATAAAAGGAGGCAATCAGTATGAAGAGGTTTTTAGCAGTATTGGTGGTTGCGGTTTTGATGGTAAGCGCTTTTGCCGGATGCTCCGGTGGAGCCAAATATAAGGACGGGGATTATTCAGCAAAGAGCACTCCCGACGAACGCGGCAACTACAGCGAAGTGAAGATCACAATCAAGGACGGCAAGATAGCAACAGCCAACTACCAGGGATATCTTAAAGATGGAAGCGCGAAGGATGAGAACTACGGAAAAACCGACGGCAAGATAGAAAACCAGGATAACTATGACAAAGCGCAGAACGCTTTGAAGGGCGCTGCAACTTATGCACCCAAGCTCGTTGAAACTCAGGATGTAAGCAAGGTTGACACAGTAGCAGGAGCAACTCATGCTCATGACGAGTTCAAAGAAGCAGTTGGAAAGATATTGGAACAGGCTAAGAAATAATCTTTGGATTTAACTTTAAAATACTCAATAATGCTTGAGTTGCCCCGATCATGTCGGGGCATTTGCTTTTTCCGGAACTTGCCGGACAAAATATTTTCAGGCGTGTTGCCTCTTCCTGTGAAAAGATGGTGCAATTATGACATCGACAGATTATAATTAATAATGAAATTTCAATTTGAGGATGAAAATAAAGCGGATGAATATATTGAAAAAAGGTGATTTTTTACTTGTCGGCATAATTATTCTGGCGGTTGCGGCAGCTTTCCTGGGTACAAATTTTTTTTCCCGGGGGTCGGACAACTCCCACCGGATTGCCGTGGTAAAGCAGAACGACAAGGAAATTCAGAGAATTGACCTGGATACGGTGGATCAGCCCTTCAAAATAACCCTGGGAGGACAGTACAATGAGACCATCGCTGTTGAGAAGGGCAGAATAAGATTTGAAGAGGCCAATTGTCCCGACAAGGTCTGTGTAAAAACCGGCTGGCTTACAAAAAAAGGCCAGTCTTCCGCCTGCATACCCAACAGGGCCATTATAATAATCGAGGGACAATCGGGCAAGGTGGACGGAACAGCCTACTAATGCATTAAATTCATTATGCATTAAATTCATTTAACCCCATAAAAATGCGATGGAATTGCATTTTGTGTGCCCGGTGGGAGGGTTTACCCGGCACATCGGGGACATGGAGAAGGACTTGAAGGACGAAGGTCCGGAAAGTGTGCACCGGTAGGTGCATTAAATTCATTTAACCCCATAAAAATGCGATGGAATCGCATTTTGCGTGCCCGGTGGGACGGTTCACCCGGCACATCGGGGACATGGAGGTTAAAAAGTGAAAAATACACGTAAAATAGTGCTGCTGGCAATTCTGGTGGCACAGGCACTGATTCTGTCAATCATTGAATCTGCGCTGCCCATCCCTCAGATTGCCCAGGGAGTAAAGCTGGGGCTGGCCAATATTGTAACGATGATCACCATCGTTCTGCTGGGCCCCAGGGAGGCTTTCGTCGTGGTGGCTGTCAGGTGCCTGCTGGCCTCCTTTTTCGGAGGAGGACCCATTGTCTTCTTTTTCAGTATTTCCGGGGGAATTTTGAGTACCGTGGTGATGGTGATTCTTTATAAGACCATGTCCAGGGTCTTGAGCATCATTGGCATCAGCATTGCAGGCGCGGTGGCCCATAATATAGGACAGATTATCGCGGCTGCTCTGGTGATGAGAGAACTGGCAGTTGCCGCCTACTTGCCGATACTTCTCGTTTCTGGTATTATAATGGGGTGCTTTGTCGGAATATGTAGCAATTTGCTTGTCAAAGCGCTGAGAAAAACAGGTTTGTTTCCAAATAAATGAAACCGAAAAATTCCATATTGGTAGCGAGGATGAAAAAGTTTGTGGAATAATTATCCGGAGATATTAGCAGAACTTAATATTATTGAAGAATATATAAAAAAGAATGTGTGCTCAAGGAACAGGCTTTTATCGGATATTGTAAACGGGCTTATAAATTCCGGAGGAAAGAGGATGAGGCCTGCGCTGACAGTGATTGGCGCCAGTTTTGGTTCCTATAACAGGGAAAAGGTAGTTTCCATTGCAGGAGCCCTGGAGATTTTGCACACCGCCACGCTTGTCCACGACGACATTATCGACCGCTCCGCACTGCGGAGGGGAAGGACAACGGTATCCGAGCAGTATGGCATGGACCTGGCGGTGTATACCGGAGACTTTTTATTTACAAAAGCGGTATTGATGCTCTCCAAGGATATTACCGTAGATAAGCTGGATGTGGTGGCAAAGTCCGTCAAAACCATCTGTGAGGGAGAGGTTGACCAATATCAGGGAAAGTTTGATGCGGGTACGTCTGTCCTATCCTATCTTAAGAGGATCAACCGGAAAACGGCGGTGCTTTTCGGCGCCTCCTGCGGCCTGGGGGCTTATGCGGGAGATTGTGGGGAAGAGATGGCCAGGAAGCTTGCCAAATTCGGTTTCTACTATGGCATGGCCTTTCAGATAAGGGATGACATCAATGATTTTGTCTCAAAGGAAGATAAGCAGGGAAAGCCTGTCTATAAGGATTTGACGGAGGGTGTCATTACCCTGCCTGCCATACTTTCCCTCAAAAAGAACCTGGCCGTGAAAAAATCCCTGGAGGAAATCATGGGCAGGAAAGGCAGTGCGGGTTTTAAAGAAATCAGCCAGTTGGCCGAGATGATCAAAGAATCCGGCGGCGTGAACGAGGCTGGAAGGCTGCTGGACAAATACGTTGAACGGGGCCGGAAGCTTCTGGAGGCTTTCCCTGAAAGCGTATATAAGACAATGCTGCTGAATTTGATCGGCGCGTTAAGAGTACAATCCTTGTGAATTATAGGATTTATTTGCAAATAGATGCTTGAAATCAGTACCGAATTATATTATTGTTAAAGAAAATAGGTCGGTGTGGGAAGGATCGATACACATGATTAAAGTTTTCTTCGGTAAAAAAGGTATGGGAAAAACCAAGTCCATGGTGGACGAGGCGAACAAGCTTTCAGCCCAGAGTGCGGGAGACGTGGTATTTGTCGACGACAGCAAGCAGTTGATGTATGACCTGAAGCATAAAATAAGGTTCATCAACGTGTCTGAATTCCCGGTTTCGGGCCAGGAGTCCTTTTTCGGATTCCTGTGTGGGCTCATTGCGGAGGATTACGATATCGACGGCATATTTGTGGATGGCCTGAGCTATATCGTTGACGATGAAATAGGAACGCTGGAAGGATTTTTTAAGAAGCTTGAGGACCTGTCTCAACGGTTCAATATAAAATTTTATCTCAGCATAAACGGAGACCCCGCCGCAATGCCGGAGTTTTTAAAACAGTATGCCCTTTAAACACCGGGTGTTATGACGGATTCGAAATGCAGCAGTACCACCGCCTTGGGGAATCAAGGCGGTTTTTTTAGGTCATTGGCGGAACAAAATTTAATCGCGGACGGAAATAAAGGTTCAATACGGGTGGTTTACATATGAAAATTGCGGCTGTAATCCTAAGCAATTCAACAAGGGAATTTGACAGGGAATACCATTACCTGCTGCCGGAAAGCCTGGAAGAAGGGGTGCGGCCGGGGGTGAGGGTCATTGTGCCCTTTGGGAGGTCAAACAGGCTTGTAGAGGCCTATGTGACGGAACTGCTTCCCATGGAACAAGAGGGAGAAAACGGCGGACTGAAAGAGGTTGCCAAGCTTATCGATCAGATGCCTGTTCTCAATCCGGACCTTCTCAACCTTGCAAAATACATGAAAGAGAAATACATCTGCACCTTTTCCGATGCCATCCGGTGCATGCTGCCTCCGGGCATCGGCGTAAAGAGTTTTAAGACGGTAAAGCTCGTGAAGACGCCCGGGGGCCTTACGCCGGGGGATCAAAAAATAGCCGATGCCCTTCTTGAAGCGGGAGGAGAATGTGATTTTGAAGAACTGAAAGAGAAAGTAAAGGGCAGGGATCTGACCAAACGCCTCAAGAGCCTTGAGGCCGCGGGTTTTATCCAGGTTACCGAGGTTCATACCGCCGGTGTAAGGGAAAAAACCATAAGAGCCGCATATCTTGCCAGGCCCAGGGAAGAAATCATTGATGAGATCGAGGGGAACAGGCTCAAAAGAATCCAGCAGATCAGGGTGCTGGAAATTCTCCTTGACAATGAATATGTGGCCGTTTCCGACATTATAAGGTTTTCCTCCGTTTCCTCAGGGGTTCTGAATACCCTGAAGAAGCATGGCTATATTGATTTCAGGGACATTGAAGTCAGCAGGGACCCTTTAAAACACAGGAGTTTCGACAGAACCTTGCCCCTTTGCCCCACGGAAGAACAAAGGACTGTTCTGGATACCGTCAAGGAGCAAATGGAGGGGGGCGGCTTTAAGGAATACCTGCTGCACGGTGTGACGGGCAGCGGCAAGACGGAGATTTACCTCCAGCTGATACAGCGCTGCCTGGAAAAGGAAAAGACTGCAATCATGCTGGTGCCGGAAATATCCCTTACTCCCCAGATGGTGGAACGCTTCAAGGGACGTTTCGGAGATGACGTGGCCGTGCTCCACAGCAGGCTTTCTCTGGGAGAAAGGTATGACCAGTGGAGGCTGATAAGGGACGGGAGGATAAAGGTGGCCGTAGGGGCCAGGTCCGCAGTCTTTGCACCCTTCAAAAATCTGGGGATTGTAATTGTTGATGAAGAGCATGAGAATACATATAAATCCGAGGTGACACCCAAATATCATGCCAGGGATATCGCAAGGGAAAGGTGCAGCCAGGAAGGCGCCATCCTGCTGTGTGGTTCTGCCACACCTTCCGTTGAGACCTATTTCAAAGCAAAAACAGGGCGCATAGGTCTTCTGGAGATGGAAGGAAGGGCCAATGCCCTGGTCATGCCCGGGGTCCATGTAGTGGATATGCGGAAGGAGCTGGAGGAGGGGAATAAAACCATCTTCAGCAGAAAGCTGGCGGAGGAAATGCTTGCCAACAAGGCCAGGGGCCAGCAGACCATATTGTTTCTCAACCGGAGGGGCTACGCTTCCTTCGTTTTATGCCGCCAGTGCGGGTTCACCGCGAGGTGCTTGAACTGCAATGTGTCGCTGACCTACCATTCCTTTGACGACAGGCTTATCTGCCACTACTGCGGATACACGGTGAAAAGCCCCCAGGTGTGCCCCAAATGCGGCAGCACCCATATCCGGCACTTCGGGACGGGAACCCAGCGGGTGGAGGAGGAAATTAAAAAGCATTTTCCGGACCTTTCGGTGATCCGGATGGATATGGATACAACCTCCCACAAAAATTCCCATGAAAAAATATTGTCTGCCTTCAAAAATGATAAGATCGATATTCTGGTGGGGACGCAAATGATCGCCAAGGGGCATGATTTTCCCAATGTGACGCTGGTGGGAGTCCTGGCCGCGGACGCGCTGCTCAATCTGGACGATTTCAGGGCTTCCGAGAAAACCTTCCAGCTTGTCACCCAGGTGGCAGGCAGGGCGGGAAGAGGAGAGATCGAAGGCCGGGTGGTCATCCAGACGTACAACACGGAGGATTTCAGCATACAGTCTGCCTGCAGGCACGATTACAGCTCCTTTTACAACCAGGAGATCAAAATCAGGGAGAAGTTGAATTATCCTCCCTTCTCCAACATCGCCGTCCTTATCCTCAGCGGACTCAACGACAGGCTTGTGAGCGGCAGGGCAAAAGAATTGCGGGACGCGCTGCAAAAAGCCTTTGAAAGACTGGGAGTTCCTGCGGAAGTATTGGGACCGTCAAGAGCGCCTCTGTCGAGAGTGAAGAATAATTTCCGGTGGAGAATCATTATAAAGTGCTCCCGGGAGGACATAATTATTAAAGTCCTTGAAACTGTTTCCGGCGATTTTTATAAAAGGAAGGGGAAAAGCGCCGTTGAGCTGGGGATGGATGTGAACCCCCTCAGTATGCTGTAGGACGGTGTGGATAAATGTGCGGTTCATGCCGTAAATTTATCCCGGTTTGGAGCTCTGAGCCTTTAAAAGGTTTTATTTCGTGGTAAATATATATATAATAAGGTAAGTGAAACGACGGAGGTAGTTCGTATATGGCGATCAGAAATATTCGCAGGGATGGGGACGAAGTTTTAAGAAAGGTCTCCAAGGAAGTGGATGTAATAAATGAAAGGATCCTTCTGCTTATAAGAGACATGGCGGAGACGATGTACAGGGCCGAAGGCGTGGGCCTGGCAGCACCTCAGGTGGGGATTCTGAAAAGAGTGGTGGTTATTGACGTAGGAGAGGGGCTCATGGAACTCATCAATCCCGAGATCATGAGCCAGGAGGGCGAGCAGATTGAAGTCGAGGGCTGCCTGAGCCTGCCGGGGATTCTGGGTGAAGTGAAACGTCCGGCCAGGGTTGTGGTGGAAGCTTTCAATGCCAAGGGCGAAAGAATAAGGATCGAAGGCGAAGAACTGCTGGCAAGGGCCTTGTGCCACGAAATCGACCATCTTAACGGGATATTGTTCAAGGATAAGGTTGTCCGGTTCGTGGACAGAGAAGAGCTGAAAAAGACACCGGATAAAGATAAATAAAGAATAATGGAGTGGTTTGATTTGCGGGTTATTTTTATGGGAACTCCCGAGTTTGCAGTACCCAGCCTTGATATGCTGGTCCGGGAAGGCTATGAGGTGGCGGCGGTGGTAACGCAGCCCGACAAGCCCAAGGGCAGGGGAAACAAGCTGGCGGCTCCCCCTGTAAAGGAATATGCGGCCGGCCGCGGCATTCCGGTTTTGCAGCCGGTCAAGGTCAGGACGCCGGAGTATGCGGACCAGCTGAGAAGCTATCGTCCCGATCTCTTTGTCACCTGTGCCTACGGAAGGATACTCACCGGCCAGGTGCTGGGCATACCGTCTCTGGGCTGCATCAACGTGCACGGATCTCTGCTTCCCAGGTACAGGGGCGCGGCTCCCATCCAATGGGCGGTGATCAACGGTGACTCCGTTACCGGCATCACCACCATGTTTACCGATGAGGGCCTGGATACGGGGGACATGCTGCTTAAAAAGGAGATTGAAATCACCGGGAACATGACGGCAGGAGAGCTCCATGACAGGTTGGCGCTGATGGGGGCCCAGGTTCTGAAGGAAACCCTGGAGCAGCTTAAAAACGGTATTTTGCAAAGGATTCCCCAGCCGGAAGAGGGTGTTTCTTTTGCACCCATGCTGGATAAGAACCTTGGCCGGATCGATTGGACGAAAACAAGCGGAGAGATACACAACCTGGTGCGGGGGACGGATCCCTGGCCCGGTGCTTTTTCCTTCTATAAAGGGGAGAGAATCCGCATCTGGAAAACATTGACGGAAGGTGTAGCGGGTTCCCTTAAGAAACCCGGAACAATTGTAGAGGTCAGCAGGGAAGGAATTCTGGTGGCCTGCGGCAGCGGAGCTGTCAGAATTGCTGAGGTCCAGTTCGACTCCGGCAGGAGGATGAGCGTGGACAGCTATCTGGCAGGGCATACCATCGATGAGGGTGAAATACTTGAATAAAAGCTTTAAGGACTTCCTGCTTTTGTCGGTTTTGGCAATCGGCATCCTTATGACGGCATTGGCGGGATTAAGTCAAATATACCGCTATTCTACGGTACAAACCTACGAAATAATATTATTAATTATTATTTCCTTGACAATAATAATGACATTGGGATTTTTTGTGGCATTGCTGGCAGTATATTACGCCTACCGCAAAAAACATGTGAACACCGGGCTGCTGTGGCTTCACCGGCTGAGCCTCAGGATCGTTCTGCCCCTTATTTCTTTTCTGGCAGGCATCATCAGCTACAGCAAGGACGATGTCAGAAAGTTTTACGTGGATGTGAACAACATCCTGGTGCGGTCGGGAGGGAAAAAATATGCCCCCGGGGAAGTGCTGATACTGCTTCCCCACTGCCTGCAGCACTCGGAATGTACCTACAAGATCACCAATGATATCCGCAACTGCAGAAAATGCGGGAGGTGCTGTATCGGCGGAATTCTTGAAATCATGGAGGAAACGGGAGTAAAGGCGGCGGTGGCTACGGGAGGTACGCTGGCCAGAAGGATTGTGGCCGAGAGCAAGCCGGGGCTGATTGTGTCGGTGGCCTGTGAACGGGATTTGACCAGCGGAATTTCCGATGTGAACTGCATACCCGTGGTCGGGCTGATCAATGAAAGGCCCTTCGGTCCATGCCACAACACCACCGTCAATATTGAAAGCTTCAGGAAAAGGCTGTATGAGGTTCTGGACCTGCAGGGAAGGAGTTAGGACGGCACAATGGCTGTAGATTTACCCAGGGAAATTGCACTTAAAATTTTATACGATATCAATGAAAAGGGCGCCTATTCCAACATCTCCATCAACAAATACCTGGAGGGGCATGAGCTGAAAGATGTGGATAGGGCCTTTATTACGGAGCTGGTGTACGGAACGGTCAAATGGAAGCTCTCTCTCGATTGGATCATCGGGCAGTTTTCCAGCATCCGGCTGAAAAAGCTTTCACCCTGGATACTGAACATCCTCCGGATGGGTATCTACCAGCTCCTGTACACCGACAGGATACCGGTTTCGGCTGCCTGCAACGAGAGCGTGAGCCTGTCCAAAAGGTATGGACATGCAGCTTCCAGCGGCTTTGTCAACGCCGTGCTGAGAAACATCGTCCGGAGCAGGGACAAGATCACGTATCCGGACAAGCAGAGGGAGCCGGTGAAGTATCTTTCGGTGAAGTACTCACATCCCGAATGGATGGTCAGGGGATGGCTGGACAGGTTTGGAAGGGACTTTACCGAGAGCCTTCTTGAGAGCAACAACCGGGCTCCCGAAATGAGCATAAGGGTAAACACCTTGAAGACCAGGAAAGAGAAACTGAGGGAAGCTTTGACGAATGCGGGGCTCCAGGTTGCCGGGGGGAAATTGGCCAGGGAGGCCCTGATCATCGAAAACCCCCCCTCGGTTTCAAGGCTGGAAGCTTTCCGGGAAGGAATGTTCCAGGTACAGGATGAAAGCTCCATGCTGGTGGGCAGAGTATTGGACCCGTTGCCGGGAGCCTTTGTCGTGGATGTGTGCAGCGCTCCCGGAGGAAAGGCGACCCACCTGGCCCAGTTGATGAACAACGAGGGGACGGTGCTTGCGCGGGATATCCATGAGCATAAGCTCAAGCTGATTGATGAGGCTGCAAGGCGTTTGGGGACATCCATCGTAAAAGCGGAACTCTTCGATGCCTCCGTTCTGGATGTTTCCATACAGGACAGGGCCGACGGAGTTCTGGTGGACGCACCCTGTACGGGGCTGGGAATCCTTCGGAGAAAGCCGGATATCAAGTGGGCCCGTAATAGCGGAGACAAAAGTGAAATCATAGCCCTCCAGACGAAGATCCTAGGCAATGCCGCAAGGTATGTAAAGCCCGGAGGCGTTCTGGTATACAGCACCTGCACCATCGAGCGGGAGGAAAACGAGGATGCAGTTGCCAAGTTCCTGGAAGAGAACCCGGATTTCCGTCCGGAGGATATCACCGGGGTGCTGCCCGAAGGCATGAAAAAAGAAACGGCGGAAAAGGGATATATACAGCTGTTCCCCAATGTGGACGGGGTGGACGGATTCTTCATATCAAAAATGAGGAGAAAGAGATAGCGTGTTTATGGTATAATAAAAAAAAGAAAGGACATTTGTGATGGAGGGAAAGACCAACCTTCTGGATTTGACAATCGAAGAGCTGCAGGCTTTGCTGGCGTCCCTGGGACAGGAGAAATTCAGGGCCAAACAGATTTACCAGTGGCTGAACAGGGGCATAAAGGAAATCGATGAAATGAGCAACCTGTCCAAGCCGCTGCGGCAGGCGTTAAAGGACATAGCATACATAGGAAAGCTGAAAATAAAGAACAAACAGGTTTCAAGCATCGACAGGACGACAAAATACCTTTTTGAGCTGGCGGATGGAAATGTCATCGAAAGCGTGCTGATGTACTACAAGCATGGGCTGACCGCCTGCATATCCTCCCAGATCGGCTGCAGGATGGGCTGCAGGTTTTGTGCTTCCACAGGCCTTGGATTGGTGAGGAACCTGACGGCGGGAGAGATCCTGGACCAGATACTCTCCATCCAGGCAGACGCGGGCGATAGGGTGGGAAATGTTGTCATTATGGGGATCGGAGAGCCCCTTGACAATTATGACAACATCCTGAAGTTCCTGAAGCTGGTAAACCACCCGGAGGGCTTGAACATAGGCTACAGGCACATCTCCCTGTCCACCTGCGGGCTGGTGCCTGAGATTCACAGGCTGGCGGAAGAAAACCTGCCCATCACCCTTTCCATCTCCCTGCACTCGCCCAACGACCGGATCCGGGGGGAAATTATGCCTGTTACCAGAAAGTATTCTATTGACAAAATAATTGAAGCATGTAAGATATATACAGAGGTCACAAAAAGGAGGATAACCTTTGAATATGCAATGATTTCAGGGGTTAACGACTCCAAAGAGAATGCCTTTGAGCTGGCTGGAAAAATCAAAGGGATGCTTTGCCATGTGAACCTCATTCCCGTAAACAGCATTGAAACGGTAGATTACAGGAAGAGCAACCGCAAGAATATCGAACAATTTAAAGAAGTGCTTGAAAGATACGGGATTGAGACTACGGTGAGGCGTGAGCTGGGAAGCGATATTAATGCCGCTTGCGGACAGCTTCGCAGAAGTGATGTGGACAAAGCCGGGAATTGAATTATCTATATAAGTGGTGGTGATTTGGTGAAGTTCGGTGTAAAGAGTGACAAGGGAATACAGCGGGATAGCAATGAGGATAGTTATAATATCATCGCGGGTTATCCCAATGTTCCGGTTTGCTTTATTATTGCTGATGGAATGGGTGGGCACAACTCCGGTGAAGTAGCCAGCAAGATGGCTGTTGATTCCATAAGCAACTACATACTTGAATTTCCTGATGACCTGTCCGATGAAACCAGGGTTGAAGAAAGGATTCAGGATGCAATTATAAACGCAAATACTGAGATATTTGAAATTTCAAAGCTCAAGCCGGAGACCGCCGGTATGGGAACCACCCTGATACTGGCCGTCGTATGCAACAAAAAAATCTATATCGGACATGTTGGCGACAGCAGGGTATATTTGCTCCGGGACGGCAATTTCGAGCAAATAACGACAGACCACTCCTTTATCGAGGAGCTTGTAAAGACCGGCTCCATAACAAGGCTGGAAGCCCAGGGCCATCCCAAGCGCAACCTGATCACCAGGGCCCTCGGATGCCTGGAAAAGGTGGAGAGCGACCTCTATGACTGCAATATCAAAGACAACGATGTTTACTTATTGTGTACCGACGGACTTACAAATATGCTTGATGATGAGAAAATAAAGGAGATACTTGAAAACACCGACGATCCCCAGCAGGCGTGCAATACGCTGGTGGATGCAGCCAATGCGGCAGGCGGCGAAGACAATGTATCCGTCATTATTTTCAGAAACCAGTAAAGTATGATGAAGGCTTAAGGCCATTCTTCAATATTTGCGAGGTGCTTATGGAAGGAAAAATTTTAGGGAATAGATACGAACTGCTTGAGAAGATAGGCGGGGGAGGAATGGCCCTTGTCTATAAAGCAAAATGCAGGCTGTTGAACAGGTTTGTGGCGGTAAAAATCCTGCGGCCTGAATTCATAAACGACGAAGAATTTGTGAAACGTTTTAAGATTGAGGCTCAGGCTGCTGCGAGCCTGTCCCACCCCAATATCGTGTCCATTTATGACGTAGGGCATGAGGAGGACGTCCATTATATCATTATGGAATTTGTCCACGGAATCACCTTAAAGGACTATATTTTGCAGAAAAAGAAGCTTCCCTGGAAGGAAGCCGTCAAAATATCGATACAAATATGCTCCGCAATTGAGCATGCACATAGAAACCATATTGTCCACAGGGATATCAAGCCCCACAACATCCTGTTTACCGAAGAGGGCATCGTGAAGGTTACGGATTTCGGCATCGCCAGGGCGGTGTCTTCTTCCACCATCACCATGGTGGGGAGCACCATCGGCTCCGTCCATTATTTCTCTCCCGAGCAGGCCCGGGGCGGTTATACGGATGAGAAGTCGGACCTTTATTCCCTCGGCATTGCTTTGTACGAAATGGTAACGGGCAGGCTTCCCTTTGACGGGGAAACGCCTGTTGCGATCGCCTTAAAACATATACAGGACCAGGCCGTCAGGCCTGTGGATGTGGATGAGAGCGTTCCCTCCGCCGTAAATGATATTATCATGAAGGCCATCAAAAAGGAACAGAACAAAAGATACCAGACCGCATCGGAAATGCTCCAGGATTTAAACAGGGTTTTGACGGAGCCGGAGGGTTCTTTTGTAAAAGGACAGGAAGCGGAAGAAATGCCTACAAAAAGAGTTAAGACAATAAGAAATGAAGATCTGCTGATCAGGGATGATCCGGAGGATGGAAAGAAAAAGGGTAAAAAGGGCGACAAATTAACGGTATGGCTGGCGGTGGCCACTTCGGCCATCATCATCATACTGTTCACCTATGTGGGCTACAAGCTGGTGGCCCCCATTATTATAAATGAAGATCCCAAGGTGTTCAAGGTTCAGAACTATGTGGGCAAGAACATCGATGAGGTTCAATCGGAGCTTGAGCAGGCAAAAATCCAGGTTGACAAGGTGGAGCAGGCAGACGACCAGGCCGCTGGGACCATCCTGTCCCAGAACATTTCCGAAGGGAGGACCCTTGCTCCCAATGGATCTTATGCCATTAAATTCGTGATAAGCAAAGGGCCTACCATGGTGAAATTGCCGGACCTCAGCAAGCAGGATTACAGGACGGCGGAGAATACGGTGGTGGGACTGGGGCTGGTTCCGCAGTTTACGGAGGAATTCCACGACACCCTGGTGAGCGGCCTCATAACCAGAACGGAGCCTGAAGCGGGTGAATCGGTGAAGGAAGGCTCCACCGTCGTGTTGTATAAGAGCAAGGGGCCGGAAATCAAGTCTACGAAGGTGCCGGACCTGAAGGGTAAGACTATGATGGACGCCCAGAAGATGCTTTCCGACGCAAAGCTCAAGGTTGGCAAAATCATGCCCGAAGAGGGAAAGAACCATGTGGACAAGATCGTAAACCAGAATCCTGCAGCCAATTCCGAGGTGAATGAGGGCTCGGGCGTGGACATATACTTTGAGGCGATGACGGTACAGCGGAAAATCGTGAATACTTTCCTACCCCTCAGCAACATGGATTTATACGGAGATAAGATAAAGGTGCTGGTGGAGGTTACCCCCTCTGACACCAACAAGATGGAGCTCCTCATCAACAATGAAATGAAAAACAAGAGTGAGTTCCCCCTGACACTTCCCATCCCCGTACCGGAGAATGGGAGTACTAAGGTTACGGTCTATCTCGACGGCAACCTGTTTGTCGAATTTCCAATGAATTGACGGAGGTGCGGAGCTTTTGCCGACGGGCACCATAATAAAGGGTATTGGCGGGTTTTATTACGTTAAAGTTGAAGAGAAGGTTTTTGAATGCAAGGCAAGGGGCGTCTTCCGCAAAGACGACATTACGCCCTTGCCCGGTGACAGTGTCTCCATTTCCATTGTGGATGCCCATAGAGGAACAGGCAATATCGTAGAGATTTCAGAGCGGAGAACACAGCTTGTGAGGCCCAGCGTTGCAAATGTGGACCAGGTTGCGGTGATCATCGCCGTAAAGTCTCCGGCCCCTGACTTTGTTCTCCTTGATAAGCTTTTGATTACTGCTGAAATAAAGGACATCCATCCCATCGTCTGTATCAACAAGATTGACCTGGATGAAACCGGAAGCCATGAGGAAATAGCCAAAGCTTACGACAAGGCCGGATATGATGTGCTGCTGCTGAACTCTAAAAGGCATGTGGGCTTTGAGGCGCTGAAAGAGCGCCTGAAGGGTAAAATCACCGTATTTGCGGGACAGTCCGGTGTTGGAAAGTCAACCATATTGAACAGCCTGTCACAGGACTCACGGATGGAAACGGGAGAAGTGAGCACAAAGATTGAAAGGGGAAGGCATACCACCCGCCATGCGGAGCTTTTTGAGCTGGAGTCCGGAGGCTATGTCGTCGATACTCCCGGTTTCAGTTCTTTTGAGCTTACAGACCTGCCCTACCAGCAGCTTGAACTATATTATCCCGAATTCAGCGATTATCTGAACAAATGCAGATTTACCGGCTGCAGCCATATCACCGAGCCCGAATGCAGAATCAAAGAGGCATTGGCGGAGGGCTTTATCGATATGGGCAGGTACAACCGGTATATACAATTTTATAACAGCTTAAAACAGGAAAAGGGCTATACAAAGAAAAAAACAAATAGATAGATTTACAACAGGATGAAAGGGGTTATAAAAATGATTAAAATTGCGCCTTCCTTACTGGCTTCGGATTTTTCCAGGCTGGGCGAGGAAATAAAGAGAGTAGAGGCGGCAGGAGCGGATTTGATCCATATCGACGTAATGGACGGGCATTTCGTGCCCAACATCACCATGGGGCCGCCTGTTATCAAATGTTTGAGAAAGATTACCGACCTGCCTTTTGATGTCCATCTGATGATCGAAAAGGCGGATAAATATATCAATGAGTTTATTGATGCGGGAGCCGACATCATCACCGTGCATGCGGAAGACTGCGTGCATTTGAACAGGACCCTCCAGAGCATAAAGCTGAGGGGGAAAAAGGCGGCGGTGGCGTTAAACCCCGCGACTTCCCTTTCAACCCTTGACTGGGTTCTGGAAGAGGTGGACATGGTTTTGCTCATGACGGTGAATCCCGGTTTCGGCGGCCAGTCCTACATTGAATCCGTGACAGAAAAAGTAAGGCAGCTCAGGGCAAGATTTGACGAACGGGGCCTGAAAACAGACATTCAGGTAGACGGAGGCATTGATTTGACCAATGTCTACAGGGTTACGGAGGCCGGAGCCAATGTTCTGGTGGCGGGAACCACCGTTTTTAAAGCCCCGGATATGACCGGGATCATAAGGGATTTGAAGGAAAAGGCGTACAGCCGCTAAGACAATGAAGATAGGGATTTGGAGATTGGATGAAAGCTGTAATTGTGTGCAACGGTTCTATAAATGACTACCCCCATATGTCCGGATATTTTGAGGGAGCAGATCTGATCATTTGTGCGGACGGGGGTGCATCCCACCTGAGAAGGTTCCGCGTCAGGCCCCACATACTGCTTGGGGATTTTGACTCCATCTCCCAGGAGGACTATGCCTTTTTCAGGGACAGTGAGGCGGAAATCGTCACCTTCCCTGTGGAAAAGGACATGACGGATGCGGAAATCGCCGTTGACCTGGCAATAGAGCGGGGAAGCCGGGTGATCGTAATCATCGGAGGCCTCGGGACCCGGCTGGACCATTCCGTCGGCAACCTGTTTTTATTGAAAAAAATGATGGAATGCGATGTCCGGGGGATCCTTGCAAATGAGTACAACGAGGTTACGCTGATCAAGGACGGCATAACCCTCCAGCGGGAGCCGGGCGTAAAAATATCCCTGCTGCCGTTGTCGGAGAAAGTCTCGGGGGTCACCACCCGGGGACTGTACTACCCCCTGGAGAATGCCACCATCGAAATGGGGTCCACCTGGGGTGTGAGCAACGAGTTCGAAGGGGACACCGCGGAAGTAACCGTTAAGGAAGGCCTGATGCTGGTGATCAAGTCCCGGGATTAGCCGGGTGAAGGGCACAAACCACACTGTATCTTTGTTTTAAGTATAGAAGGAACCGGAGCGTTATGCTGTCCGGTTCCTTTTTATAGATGCAAAATTGTATTGGGGAAAAAACAAGTTTGTCCGGAGTAAAAAGGTGGTAAAAAATTCTATCATCCACATAAACATGTGTAGCCGGAACTTTAGTTTGCAGGCGTGGCAAAAAAAGACGGAATGATAAATTCCTAGTAAACATATAAAAATAATATGTTATAAACTGTTGACAGCGGCAGGAAGTTGGTGTAAACTTCCTATTAACAAATATTACTAAACATATATGAGTAGTATAAATTAAAATTTGGAGCGTTGGGGTGGGAAAATGTATGTTGCGTTATTGTCTTATCTGCAAAAAAATTCCGGGGACTTCGCAATGTCCATACTTCAACATGTAAAAATCAGTGGTATTTCGGTACTGGTGGCCGTTATCGTGGGAGGGTTCCTTGGAATCCTGGCATCGAAATCCGAACGCATCTACGGGTTGATTACGGGCTTTTTCGGCATATTAAGGGTTATACCCAGCCTGGCCATCCTGGTGGTGTGCATGCCGTTTCTGGGAGTTGGAGAGTTTCCGTCGGTATTTGCACTGACCGTCCTCGCCATACCTCCCGTACTCATCAATACGGCCATTGCTTTCAGAACCTTGCCGGAATCGGTGCTGGAGGCGGCGGAAGGCATGGGTATGGAAAAAGCCTTTCTGTTTTTCAAGGTCAAACTTCCTCTGGCGATGCCTTTAATCTTAACAGGGATCAGGACGGCTTCCGTGGAAGTGATTGCAAGCGCAACACTTGCCGCCTATGTGGGAGCGGGGGGCCTGGGTAAGATAATTTTAACGGGACTGGGCCTGTACCGCATGGACCTGCTGCTCCTGGGAGGGATAACCGTTGCAGCGCTGTCCCTGCTGACGGATATGATTTTTTTGTCGGTAGAAAGGCATATGACCAGATACCAGCGGTCATAAACTATATTATTAACTGGAGGGTCTAATAATGAAGAAGAATATCATCAAGCGAGTGTCAAGCATTGTTTTAATCACCGTATTATTATTATCCTTTGCCGCATGCGGAAGCTCTTCGAGCGGCACCCCGGCAAATACGCCCGAAAATGCCAAACCCCAGGAGCAGGCAGCTCCCAAGGCGGAGGAAAGCCCCAAAGAACCGGCACAGGAAACAAAAAGCAAGCCCACGATAAAAATAGGAGCCAAAGATTTCACGGAAGGGTTGGTTCTGTCGGAGATATACGCCCTGGCTCTTGAGGCAAACGGATACAAGGTGGAACGCAAATTCAACATCGCCAGCTCCGTCATCCATGATGCGTTAAAGAACAAGGAAATAGACCTTTATCCCGAATATACCGGTACGTCCCTGCTGTCCATCCTGAAGCTTCCCTTGGTCACCGATCCCCAAAAGGTATACGACACGGTGAAAGAGGAATACAAGACAAAGTTCGATCTGGTGTGGCTGGACTATTCCGCCGCCAATGACAGCCAGGGGTTGGTTATCACCAAAGCAGCCTCCGACAAGTATGGCATCAAGACCATCTCGGACCTTCAGAAAAATGCCGACAAGATCCGGTTTGCCTCCCAGGGTGAATTCGAACAGCGTGAAGACGGACTTCCGGCTCTGACGAAGGTCTATGGGGAATTTAAGTTCAAATCCATCCAGGTATTCGACAATTCATTGAAGTACCAGGTGCTTTCCAACGACAAGGCGGACCTGGCGGTGGCGTATACCACCGAGGGCGCCCTCGCGGACCCCAAATATGTTGTGCTGGAGGATGACAAAAAGGTCTGGCCGCCCTATAATGTAGGACCCGTCGTCCGACAGGAGATACTGACCGCCAGCCCTGAGATCGCGGAGATATTGAACAAGGTATCCGCTAAAATCGATACCAAGGGAATTACCAGCCTGAACGCAGAAGTTGATGTAAAAAAACGTGAATTTGAAGAAGTGGCAAAGGAATTCTACGATTCAATCAAATAAAGAGGTTTTGACAATGATGGAGATGTTCGTTTCCAGGCTTGCTGTTCCCGAAGCCGCCCTTGAAGCTCTCGACAAGCTGTATACGCAGGAAGATATGCTGCTGGTAACTTCCCTTGAGAAGGAAGTGTTTACCCACAGTGAAGCAAAGAAGGTTCTGGAAGCTGCCGCCGGCGGGATATTGACGGATGGGGAAGTGCAGGGTTTGCTGCGTTCTGCCTACAGGAGAGGTGTTGTCCGGCTGGAAGACGACAGCTTCACCAGATTCAAGCTTTCGACTTTCTTCGAAATGCTGGGTGTCCTTGTGATGAGTGAGCCTGAAAGGTATCTCGCCTTGCCCAGGGAAACGCAGGTCGCCCTGGACGGGCTTTACTTCAGCAATTATGTCAAAGGTGTCCAGGACCTGGAAGTGCCGACACAAGACAGGGTGCTGACGTTGGAAGAGACCCTGGAGTTTGTCGACACCTTTGATACACAGCTATGGCTGAACAATTGCGACTGCCGGACGCTGGCGGGCAATTGCGGCAAACCCGTAAATGTCTGCATATCCGTTAAGAACGGAATAAACACCATGCCTCACCGGGGCTGGTCGAAGGCCATTACGCCGGAGGAAGCCAAAAGTATTGTCCGGTATGCCGATGGACTGGGGCTGGTCCATACGGCAAACCCAAAGGGAATATGCAACTGCTGCAAGGACTGCTGCTACCTTCTGCGGGCGCAGACGGTCAAGAACAGCAACCTTATCTGGCCCGGCGCCGACAAAATTGCCGCTTTTGATGACAGTACCTGCATCGATTGCGGGTTGTGCACCGAAAGATGCCAGTTTGAGGCTTTTGCCCGGGTTGACGGAAACATTGCATACGATTCTAAGCTTTGCAGGGGGTGCGGGCTTTGTGCGGACACCTGCCCCACCTCTGCAATCAGCATGGCAGGGAGGTCATCTCAATGGGCGTAGCGGTCGAGTTCAGAGCTGTGAGCAAGCGCTTTCCCAAAGCATTGTATGATGCAGTTTCAGAGGTTTCAATCCAGGTAAGCGAAGGGGAAATCGTAGCGATTCTTGGAACCTCGGGCTGCGGGAAAACGACGCTTTTGAAAATGGTGAACCGCTTATACGAACCTGACAGCGGCGATATCATTTTTTTCGGGGAGAATACAAAAAACATCAATCCGGTGGAACTGCGAAGGAAGATCGGCTATGTCATCCAGCAGGCCGGCCTGTTTCCCCACTTTACCATTGCGGAGAATATCGCGACGGTTCCAAAGATCCTGGGCTGGGAAAGGGAAAGGATACAGGACAGGGTTCAGGAGCTTCTGGAGCTGGTGGAGCTGCCTCCCGACGAGTTTGCCGGCAGGTATCCCAGCCAGCTTTCGGGGGGACAGCAGCAAAGGGTGGGGCTTGCCAGAGCTCTTGCCGTAGACCCGCTGATGATGCTTCTGGACGAACCCTTTGGAGCCATCGATGCCATAACGAGACGGAACCTGCAGGATGAGCTTCTGAAAATCCACAACAAATTCAACAGGACCTTCCTGTTCGTGACCCACGATATCCACGAGGCTTTCCGCCTTGCAGACAGAATTCTTGTCATGGATAAGGGCGCGGTGCAGCAGTTTGCGGAACCCCGGGAGATCCGGTCAAATCCCGCCAACGCTTTTGTGGCCCAGCTGGTGTCCTCCGCAGTCCAGCAGCAGTCCGACTGGAGCCTGGGGGGTGGGATTTAATGATTGAGTACTTCATTAAATACCCGCAGAAAATTATCAATCCGTTGTTCCAGCACCTGCAAATCACTTTGATCACCTTTGCAATCTCCTTTGTGGTGGCTGTTTTCATCTCGGTGCTGATCATGAGGTCAAAGCTGCTGTCACAATTGATTGTGGGCTTTTTCAGCGCGGTATATTCCATACCCAGCTTTGCTTTATTCGCCATCCTCATTCCCTTTTTGGGCCTGGGGAACAAGACGGCTATTTTCGTATTGGTTTCCTATAACCAGTTCATTTTGGTACGGAACATCCTTGCAGGCTTTAATTCCATCAATCCCACAGTGATTGAAGCGGCAAACGGCATGGGCATGTCAGGTTCTCAGATTTTTTTCCGCATACGCCTGCCCCTTGCAAGTCCCATCATCATTGCGGGAATAAAAATTGCGGTTGTTTCCACCATCGGCATTGCAACCATTGCGGCCACCATTAATGCGGGAGGCCTGGGGGTTCTGCTGTTTGACGGACTCAGGACACAAAATATCAGTAAAATCATGTGGGGAGTTCTGCTGTCTTCGCTGTTGGCCATCACAGCCAACCTGGCCCTGGCTTTTCTGGAGAAGAGAGCGACCCTTCGAATCCATGAAGAGAGGAGTAAAACCCGGTGAGCTATGAAGCATACAAAGACGACAGTTTGTCTTTTGATACAAAGCAGTTGCACGCAGGCTACAATCCTGCCGAGCATTACAGGTCAAAGGCGGTGCCCGTTTATCAGACGGCCGCCTTTGAGTTAGGGGATTTCGAAAGGTGCGGGCGGCTTTTCGATTACAGCGAAGAAGGCCATTCCTATGTGAGGTTCTCAAATCCCACCAACGAAGTACTTGAAAAAAGGATGGCGGCCCTTGAAGGAGGAGCGGCGGCGGTGTCCATGAGCTCAGGCATGAGCGTCATTTCCTCCACCTTCTTAACGCTGGCACAGTCCGGGGACGAATTTGCCGCGGTAAAAACCCTCTTCGGCGGTACCACCAAGCTTTTGAGCCATGTGCTTCCGCCCTATGGAATAAAAACCAATTGGATTGAAGACGCGGAGAACCTGGATTCCTACCGCCGGGCAATTACGGAAAAAACCAAGGCTGTTTACATTGAGAGCCTGGGTAATCCGGGAATCAACGTCCTCGATATCGAAGGAATTGCAAAAATTGCCCACGAAAACGGGATCCCCCTGGTGGTTGACGGGACTTTTTCAACACCCTATTTGCACAGGCCCTTCGAATTCGGGGCGGATATCGTATGCCACTCCTCGACAAAGTACCTGAATGGCCATGGTACCACCATCAGCGGTATTGTTGTGGAAAAGGGAGGCTTTAACTGGTTTAACGGGAAATTCCCCCAGTTTGAGGAGTTTTACAGGGAATACACGGGCAAAATCCCCGAGGAGAGCCTGAGGAACACCCTGTTTACCCGCAGGCTGCGGATTATATACCTTACGGAGCTTGGTGCCCAGCTGAGCCCCAACAGTGCATTTAACGTGCTGCAGGGCCTGGAGACCCTTTCCCTGAGAATGCAGAGGCATGCGGACAATGCCCTGCAAGTCGCTTCTTTCTTGAAACGGCATCCCGCCATCCTGGAGGTGGCATATCCCTCACTGCCCTCCAGCCCCTATTATGAAAGGGCTAAAAAGTATTTTCCCAAAGGCTCGGGGGCCATTCTGGGCGTGCGGGTGAAGGGAGGCCTGGAAGCGGCCAAGCGCGTAATGGAACGGGTGAGGATTTTTGATTTCATGGTCAATGTGGGCGACGCAAAGTCGATGATTGTCCACCCCTCATCCACCACCCACTATGGTCTGGACCAGGAAGTGAAGGAAAATGCCGGGGTTTACGAAGATACCCTGCGCTTATCCATCGGCATAGAGGATGCCAAAGATTTGATCGAAGATCTGCGTCAGGCCCTGGAGGGCTGACCTGCATAACAAAAAAGCCGCTTTCGCGGCTTTTTTTGAGGTTCGATACATTCTCTGTTAGAGGTGTGTCCCCATATTTAATTCCCTGGCAAGGGCCTCCCAGGCCGGCAGTGAATTTTCAATGGTTTGTTGGCTTACACAGTAGGCCAGCCTGAAATATCCGGGGCATCCGAAGCCGCTGCCAGGTACCAGCAGGATGTTGTATTTCAAGGCGATGTTCTTGAATTCCGCCTCATCGGGTATGGGTGATTTGGGGAACAGGTAAAAGGCGCCCTGAGGCTTTACACAGGTGAAGCCCAGCTTGATCAGGTGGTCATAAAGGGTGTCCCGTCTTTTTTTGTAGATATCGGTATCCACGGCGGCATCCAGGGAAGCGGCCACCACCTTTTGAAGCAGCGAAGGCGCATTTACAAAGCCCAGTACCCGGTTGCAGTAAACCAGGCCGCCCACCAGCAGTTCAACCTCGCCAATCCGGCTGCTGGCGGCGATGTAACCGATACGCTCGCCGGGAAGGGCCAGGGATTTGCTGTAGGAATTGACCACGATGGCATTTTTGAAATTCTCCAGTACGCTGGGAACCTCTGCGCCGTCAAACACCAGCTTGCTGTAAGGTTCATCGGACAGAACGAAAATCGTCGTCCCGAATTCCTTTTCCTTTTCTTCAAGGACCTTTGCCAGCGATGTTAAGGTTTCCCTGCCGTAGATAACCCCCGTGGGATTGTTGGGGGAATTGATGATGATGGCCTTTGTTTTTGGCGTTATGTACTTCCTGAAGATTTCCGCATCCGGCTGGAAGGTGTCCGTATTCGGCGGAACCACCACCGTACTGCCCTGATTGTTGTCCACATAGGAATTATACTCCACGAAATAGGGAGCAAACACAATGACCTCTTCCCCCGGATTGAGGATTGTTTTCAAAACTACGTTCAAGCCTCCGGCGGCTCCGCAGGTCATGACAATATTGCCAGAGGTGAGGGGGACTCCCGTTTCCTTTTGAAGCTTTGCCGCGATGGCCTCTCTTACATCCGTAAAGCCGGCATTGTTCATATATTTGTGAATGTTCGGTTCGGAGATGTACTTCCTGAAAGCTTCCTGTACGGCCTCCGGCGGTTCCACATCGGGATTGCCGAGAGAGAAGTCGAATACCTTGTCCGCGCCATAAAGCTGTTTGAGCTTTGCGCCTTCTTCAAACATCGCCCGGATCATGGAGCCTCTGCTCATGTTGGTTACAATTTTCTGTGATAACACCACAACACCTCCCTTAAATTAAGTACTACTTTGTCAGGTTGACAAAAGGCATTATTTATGGAAAAAAGGCTTCACTCTATGAGGAATACTTCGAGGCAGCAAAGCAATGGGAAACGAATGGGAATGGCCCGTGAGTAAGGACCTGGAACTTTTGTGCCAATGATTTTCTGTTCTCTGCCGCACCAGGTGCTTTGAAGCCTTGTTGGAATAAACAATGCCTTTTAACTTCGTGCAATAAGAATAATGTAACATTAATTCGGTGCAATTTGCAAGGGGAATTTCAACGCTGTTTTTGTGACAGCTTTTCCACCAGCTTTTCGTCAGGGGTGACGATCAGGGTTTTGAAATTCTCGTAGATCACCATTCCCGGCTTTGCTCCGGCAGGCTTTTTCACATTTCTGACGGTGGTATAGTCCACGGGAACGGTGGAAGACTGCTTTGCCTTGCTGTGGTATGCCGCCAGAACGGCGGCTTCCAGCAGGGTGCTGTCCGGTATGTCATTTTGTGCCTTTTTTATGATGACATGGGACCCCGGAATGTTCCGGGTGTGCAGCCACATATCGTTGGAAGAGGCCTGCTTCATGGTCAACTGGTCATTTTGCCGGTTGTTCTTTCCCACCCAGATTTCCAGCCCGTCGGAAGACCTGTAACGCAAGGGCTCCGTTGCTTTTGACTGTTTTTTCTCGTTGCTTTTCCTGCGCTTTGAAATATAGCCCTGCTCCAGCAGCTCCTGCCTTATTTCGCCGATTTCCTGGAGGGTTACGCAGTTGTCCAGGATGTGCAGGACGCTCTCCAAGTATTCAAGCTCCGACAGGCTTTCCTCCAACTGCTTGCTGGTGTGTACATAGGTGTTTTTGGCCTTCTGGTATCTTTTGAAATACCGCTGGGCATTTTCCTGGGGAGAAAGGGACTTATCCAGGGGAATGTCCGCATACTCCTCCGTTTCACTGTAGTAATTCAGCAATGACGCCTTTGGGGAATTGGGAGGGATGCAGTAGATGTTGGCGGTGATCAGCTCCCCGTAAAGCTTGAGCTTTTCCCTGTCTGCCACATCCCGCAGCTTGTCCTGCTGGAGGGCCACCTTCTTCTTGCACCGGTCCAGGCTGTTGCCCAGAACCTTGTACAAATCCGCTTTTTTCTGCTTGAGCCTTTCGGACCTGTCCTTCTCCCGGTAAAATTCATCCAGTGCGCTGCTGATGGAATCCAGATACCTTATACTCTGGTATTGGGTCATCTCCATGCAGTGAAAGTCCAGGGGCGTCTCAAGGGTCTTATCCGTAAAGACGATGCAGGGCTTGAAATCCGAGGCCGAAATGGCCTGTACGGCGGCATGCAGGGAGGTTCTCAAGGCGGCCAGCTCTCCCGCTCTTAAAAGGGAGACGGGACGCCGGGAGTCTATTTCCGCCCGGTGGCATATTTCCCTGCAAAGGAGGGGGCTGAAGCCCTTTATATTGGTCAAAAGATAATTTTCAATGGTGGTTTCTTCCGGGGCTTCAATGTTGTTCAACAGCAGATCGATATCCAACAGCTCCGGGTTTGCCTTGTTCTGTTCCGGCGGAGGAGTGTAGGGGCGTGCGGGCATGATTTCCCTGACGCTGCTGACGCTGCTGTCCACGTGCTTGATGGAATCGATGATTTTATTTTCATCATTTAAAAGGATGATGTTGCTGTGGCGGCCCATGATTTCGATGAGGAGCTTCTTCTTCTGGAGGTCACCCAGCTCGCTTACGGATTCGATGTTGATGCCGATAATCCTTTCGTAATCGTTGAACTCCACCGAAATAACCCTGCCGCCGGACAGGTGCTTCCGCAAAAGCATGCAGAAAACCGGAGGCACCGCCGGGTTTTCCCGGGTGGTCTCCGTCACGTGGATTCGGGGATAATTGGGGCTGGCACTCAGAAGCAGCCTGAGATTTTTCCCTTTTGCCCGTATGTTGATGATGATTTCATCGGGCTCCGGCTGAAAAATTTTCTCCAGCCGTCCGCCGTCCAATACTTCCGATAGTTCCTTTGCCGTACATTTTGCTACGACTCCGTCAAATGGCAATTGCTACACCCTTTCTGTCTCTGTGACAGATTCTATTATACACTATTTTTTGACGGAGGGAATTGAAATATTACTTCTCATGAGGAGGTCCTGGCGATCCATGAAAAAATGTGGATAGATTTCCAGAATAGATATATAATACAGCTATCCATGACGCAGGCATTCTTAAAGGGAATTGACAAAGTATAAATTATTTATGATTCAATATTTATGGAGGAAGAATTATGGCACGCAAAGAAATTGTTTCGAAAAAAGCCACGGCCATTGGACCATATTCGCATGGAGTGGATTCGGAGGGACTTATCTTTTTTTCCGGACAGACACCGGTTGACCCTGGAACCGGCAAGCTGGTGGAAGGAGATATTCGCCGGCAGACACAGCAAAGCTTCGACAACCTTTTTGCCGTCCTTGAGGCAGCGGGGCTCACTCCCGACGACGTTCAAAAGGTCAACGTTTACCTGACGAACATGGAGGATTTTCCTGCCATGAATGAAGTATATAAAGAACAGTTTTCCAAACCCTATCCTGCACGGACGACGGTCGGGGTTGCAAGCCTGCCGTTGAATGCCCGGGTGGAAATCGAGATGATCGCCAGAAAAAAGTAGCAGGTCGGCAGGAGATTGAGAATTGGGAGGTGGTACCCATGGTTATTGGAGTATGCAGGATCGTTCTGGCCCTGGATGAGGTTTTTTCACTGAAAGAAAAGCGGCATATCATAAAAAGCATTGTTGAAAGGCTCCGCTCCAGATTCAACGCCTCCATCGCAGAGGTGGACCTGAACGATACCTGGAAGAACGCGGTGATCGGTGTGGCCTGTGTTTCCAATGAAGCGGGTCATGCGGACAGCATGCTTGCCAGCATCGTTAATTTTGTGGAGAACGACGGGAGGGCAATCCTGGTGGACTATACCACCGAGACCATCTTTGTGGATTGAAGGGAAGAGGGGAAGGACCGTCATTCACTCCGCATCATAGCGTGGACTTTCTCCAGTAAAGCCGTCTGTGCATCGATGTTGTGTAAGTCTGAACTTGGTCTGATAGCAGCCATAACAACACCCCCATCCATTCTATACTCATATTTTATCGGAGTATTGATACGTTGTCCAAATGAATATGTGCTTTCGAAGTATAAATCCATGAATAAAAAAAGGCATTGCGCAGACAATAAAGTCAATATTTTTTAGTTACTAAAAAATATTGACTTTATTGTTTAGCAGCTATAAAATATTTTTAGGTGAAGAAAATGCATAAAAAAGAAAACCTTATCAAAAAGCTGTATCAGGCCCTGAACATCATGATCTGCGAGTCGAAAGTCGCCAGAAGCTACGGGACGGGCCACAAGCTGACCTTTTCGGACATCAGCCTTTTGAAGTGTGTACGGCATAATGAGAATGCCAAAGCCGGCGAGTTGTCCCAATATCTGGGGATCACCAACGGCGCGGTGGCGCAGCTTGCCAAGAAGCTGGAGAACAAGGGGTATCTGGAGCCTTACCGTATTACCGGCAACAAAAAGGAAGTATATTACAAACTGACGGATGATGGAGAGACGGCTTGCCGGGGGTATGACGAGCATTACAGCAGGATGAGTTCCAACATTGGGAACTATATTGCCACCTTGGGTGACGACACCATCGAAAAAATCATCGGACTGTTTGATCTGGTCGCCGACAGCACCGCCGTTTACGAGCACTGCTCGTTCAGGCGTGACTCTGACGACACCGCCGGTTCCCGGGAGAAGAGGTGCGAAAAATGCAAAAGGGTTTATTAAGTATCAGGAATCTGTACGCGTCCGCTGGAGGACGCAGTATCTTGAATGGGGTAGACCTTGAAATAAGTTCGGGTGAGGTGCATGTGCTCATGGGCCCTAACGGAGCGGGAAAATCCACACTGGCCGGCGTCGTCATGGGTGACCCGCGCTACCGTGTGGACGCGGGAAATGTTTTCTTCGAAGGCGGAGACATCACCGGTGAAAAGCCGGACGCCCGTGCCAGAAGGGGCATGTTTCTCTCCTTCCAGATGCCGGAGGAGATTTCCGGGATCACCGTGGAGAATTTTCTGCGCGCCGCAAAGACGGCGTATACCGGGCAGGACGTGAAGTTCCTTCCCTTCCGCAGGGAGCTCCGGGCCAGGATGGAGGAATTGGGAATGGACCCCTCCTATGCGGCCCGGTACCTCAACGTCGGTTTTTCCGGCGGGGAAAAAAAGAAAAGCGAAATCTTACAGATGGCGGTGCTGAATCCAAAGCTGGCGATCCTGGACGAAACGGATTCCGGACTGGATATTGACGCGGTAAAAACCATCTCCGAGAACATACGCCGTTATCAAAATAAAAACAACGCGGTCCTTATCATCACGCACATCACAAGGATCCTGCAAAATCTTCCCGTGGATTGTGTTCACATCATGGCGGACGGGCGCATCGTAAAAACCTCCGACGCGTCCATGATTGAAAAAATCAGCCGGGACGGATTTGCGGCGGTCCTTGGGTAAGGGGAGAATCAGGATGGAAAAGCAAAAAACGAGAGTAAACGATATCGACAGAGAGCGCTTTGATTTCCGGGACGCAGACCAGAGCGGCTATAAGACGGGCAAAGGACTCAGCGCCGACATCGTGAAGGAAATATCAAAAATGAAAAACGAGCCTGCCTGGATGCTGGAGCTTCGCCTTCGGTCGCTGGAGGTCTACCACCGAACCCCTTTACCACGCTGGGGGCCGCCCCTGGATGAGCTCGACATGGATGAAATCGTCACCTATGTGAGGCCGGATACCGACCTGAAAAGCGACTGGAGCGAGGTGCCCGCATACATCAAAAACACCTTTGAGCGTCTGGGGATTCCCCAGGCGGAAAGGGAGTCCCTGGCGGGTGTGGGCGCGCAGTACGATTCGGAAGTGGTCTACCACAACATCCGGCACGAGCTGCTCCGGCAGGGCGTGATCTACACCGACATGGAAACGGCGGTACAAGAGCATGAGGACATGGTCCGGGAGCTTTTCATGAAGCTGGTGCCGCCGGAGGACCATAAGTTCGTGGCGCTGCACGGCGCCGTCTGGTCGGGAGGCTCCTATGTCTACGTGCCGGAGGGAGTGCGCGTCGATATTCCCCTGCAGTCTTATTTCCGGCTCAACGCGCCCGGCGCGGGACAGTTTGAGCACACCTTGATCGTTGTGGAAAAGGGCGCCGGCGTCCATTTCATCGAGGGCTGTTCGGCGCCCAAATACAATGTGCTCAACCTGCACGCCGGCTGCGTGGAACTGTATGTC
>JAFADI010000232.1 GCA_023424965.1 Bacillota bacterium | reverse complement strand
CTTTGAAAGCATCACTCACTTTGGCAGGACCTTTAAAGCCATTACCGGCGTATCCCCCATGCAGTATAGAAAGAGCAACCCTTTATATTAAGTGATACGGATGGTATAATTTATTTATCGTACTCGTCCCAATATATATATCAAGTATTGGAGATTTGTGGAAATGTTGAAGCTGCTCAACTACTATAAAAGCCTTAAAATCAAAAAGAAGCTTTTGTTAATCCTGTTTACTCTGATATTTTCCATCAGTCTTTTAAGCTTGCTGGCACTTCAGATATCCTTCAATATTTACGATGAACAATTGGTAAACCAATCCTCCGTAATACTTAACCTTTATTCCACAAACATCGAAACGGAACTGAGGAAAATTGAAAATTTATCCTTCAGCATACTTTCGGACCCGAAAGTACAGGCATACCTGAAAGTTATAAAAGCGGAAGAAACCTCCTACGAGAGGTATAAGGCCATCGACGATTTTACACAAAAGCTGATGGCGGAATCACAAAATGAAAGCTATATATCCTCCATTGGCTTCATCGATAAAGAGGGAAATGAGTATATCGTGGGACGGAATACCCTTCTGCTCAACAAGGCAAGGAAAGATCGGGTTATCGACGAGGCAAAAGAAAAAAAAGGCAGGATTCTTTGGGCCGAGCCCTCGGAGGACGATAACTGCATCATTGCGGCCAGGGAAATCCGCGCGAAAGAAAACATGGAAGCACTCGCCATCCTTGTAATACGGCTTGATCTTGGCAAATTGATCAGCCAGCATTCAAGCATGCAGTCGAAATATAAATCCAATCTGTTGATACTTTCCGGAGATAAGACGATTTTTTCCAATGACAGCAGCGCAAGCTTTGACAAGGTAAAATATATTGCCAATAACCTCCAAAGCTACTACGTGCAGAACATCAATGACCGGAAATTTCTGATAAGCTACGGGATGTCAAGCTATACCAACTGGACCTATGTCAATATCCTGCCTTACAATGATATTTTTCAAGGAATTGCAGCCATGCGCTTAATTATGGTGGCCGCCTATATCCTGATCTTTTTTGCAGCGGTTTTTATCGGGATGAAGTTTGCCAATGGCATCACCAAACCCATTATCTCTTTGAGCAAAAAAATGAAGAAGGTGGAGCAGGGGGATTTTGAAATTGCCGGGGCAGAGTCCCCAGCCATTAACAGCAGCGATGAAATCGGACAATTGGATTATGATTTTACCATCATGGTCAATGAAATCAATACCCTGATAAATGAAAACTATGTGAAGCAGCTTTTGATAAAGGAAACAGAATTAAAAGCCCTCCAGGCACAGATAAATCCGCACTTCCTATATAATACCCTGGCCTCGATCAATGGCCTTGCCAGAATGAACGGACAGGACAAAATCTCCGCCATGGTTAAGGCTCTGGGAAATCTGCTCCGGAGTGCCGTAAGAAATCATGAGCTCGTCATACCGCTCAGGGAAGAACTGAATTTGTTGAACGATTATGTGACGATACAGAAAATACGGTATGGGGACAGGCTTGAATTTTCCATTGATGTGGAAGAGGAATTAAAAGAAGCTTCAATTCTAAAGCTCACCCTGCAGCCCCTTGTGGAGAACTCAATAAATTATGGCCTGGAAAACCTCACCGGCGTGTGCCGGATAGAGGTAAAGGCCTTCAGGCTGACTGATTCTATGAGGATTTCCATATCGGACAACGGCCCGGGCATGAGTGAAGATACGCTGGAGAAGCTGAAAAGCAAGGAACTGGAGTCAAAAGGGCTGGGAATCGGGTTGAAAAATATTGATGAACGGATAAAGCTTATATTTGGCGAAGAATACGGACTGTTTTTTGAGAGCCGTCTTAACCACGGGACGACGGTAAGTGTTCATTTGCCCTACAGCGGGAGATGAGATGAATGTATAAGGTTTTGCTTGTGGATGACGAGAACATAATTATTGACAGTATCTCCAGCCTCATTGACTGGAGCAGCTACGGGCTTGTACTGATCGGGTCGGCCCAAAACGGTTTTGAAGCTTACGATAGGATTAAGCAAGAGCAGCCGGATATTGTGTTGACCGATATAAAAATGCCGGGAATGAACGGGCTGGAGTTGATTGAAAAGGTCAGGGAAATGCTGCCTGATACGGTTTTCCTGATTCTTTCGGGTTACGGCGAGTTTGACTTTGCCAGCAAGGCAATTCAGTATGGGGTGAAGCACTACCTTCTGAAGCCCTGCGATGAGGAAGAAATTGTACCCGTTTTGATCAAAATCAAAGAGGAATTGGATCAGAAGCGAAGCAGGGAGGTATTCATAAAAGAGATCAATCACAGCATCCGGAAGGTTTTGCCGCAGGTAAAGGAACAGTTTCTGAGGGACTTTATCCGAACCAGGATATATCACGCGCCGGACATTGAGTTTTTTTTAAAGCTTTTCAATATAAAAGAAGAAAGCTTCAAGCTGGTTTTGTTCCGGATCGGGAATACAAGCGATTTCCTTGAAAAGTTTGCATTGAAAAACATCGCGGAGGAGATTATCGGGAGTGAGAAAGTATACCTCGGTACGATCATCGAAGAAGAGATTTTGCTTCTGATCCAGCCGGTCAACGACAATGCGCTGGTGGAACTCCTTGAAGAGATCAGGAATACCTTTGGAAATTACTATAACCTGGATTTGTCCATGGCTGTCAGCAGGGAAGATAATTTCATCGGCATACCCTCCATGTATGCAGAAACAAAAGACAGCTTGAAATACGCATTTTACCTGGGAACCGGAAGCATCATCACAAACTGTGATGCTGACTTTATAAAAGACAAAGAAAATAACAGCCTGGATTTTGACTTCGGGAAAATCGCCGCTTTTGTCAAAGCCGGGGATTTGGAAAATACAAAAGAGGAGCTTGGTAACTTTTTTACCAAGCTGGATTTTGAGAAGCAGGACAGCGATCTTACAAAATCCTACAGCATGGAGCTGTATTTGACCGTTGCAAGGCAGTGCAGCCCCGAGTTGATGAATGAGTATGTCAAAGGCGTGGTGAAAATTCAGGAAATGAACACGCTGAAACAAATCAAGGACTATATAACTGCAATCGCCTGCCAGATTACCCAGATGCACTATGACAACATGCTGAACAAGCACAGCATGATCGTAAATACGGTACTGAAGCATATCCATGAAAACCTTCAAAACCCGGAGTTATCTTTGACCTGGGTGGCCAGGGAAGTGCTGTACATGAATGAAAACTACCTGGGCAAGCTTTTCTTAAAGGAAGTAGGGGAAAAGTTCTCCCAGTATGTCATGCGGCTCAGGATGGAAAAAGCAAAAGAACTTTTCGAATCCCCTGAAAACTATAAAATTTATGAAGTAGCTGAAATGAGCGGCTTTGCTGATTATACCCAGTATTTCAGCCAGGTCTTTAAAAAATATACCGGCTATACGCCCTCCGAATATAAAAAAGCCTGCGATTCCCGGACGGGTAATTGACAATTTTTATCGCCATGTCTGCTTTTTTAACAAAAATCTTAGTTTTCTTTATGGAGAACAAATCCCACTCGAACTATAATTAAAGCATCAGGACGTGAGACGCACATTCGGGCCCAATGTGCAGCAGCTTACAAACAAAATCCATCTGCAATTAAGTTTAATTAAAAGGAGATGTATTTAATGAAAAAAGCAATTGCATTGGTGCTGGCAATCCTATTCTCCATGTCAATCTTTGTGACCGGCTGTTCAAAAACCGAAACAACGAAGGAAGATACCCCGCCGGCGACAACCGGGCAAAAAGCAGCGGATACCGCGAAAGAAGAGCCTGCGGCACCTGTAACCTTGAGAATCACATGGTGGGGCTCCCAGTCAAGGCATGATTATACGGCTAAATTGCTGGAAATGTATTCCCAGAAAAATCCGAACGTAAAATTTGACGCAACACCGGCAGGATGGGACGGCTATTTTGACAAGCTGGCCGCGCAGGCTGCAGGCGGAGAAATGCCGGACATCGTTCAAATGGACTATCTGTATATTTCCAATTATACAAAAAACAGCACGCTGGCGGATTTAACCCCGTTTGTCAGCGATAAAACGCTTGATTTGAGCGATGTTGACCCCACAATGTCCAATACCGGTAAAATCGACGGTAAATTGACCGGAGCAGTGTTGTCGAGTACGGCATTCACCGTAGCGATCAATCCGGAGGTATTCAATAAAGCAGGGGTAGCGCTGCCCACACCCGAATGGAAATGGTCGGATTTTGAAAAAGCAATGCTGACCATAAAAGAAAAGACCGGTGCTTACGGGATGGCCGCCAACCTCCAGTCGGACACCAACATCCTGTCCTACTGGGTACGCCAGTATGGCAAGACACTCTACGCTCCCGACGGTTCGAAGCTTGGATATGAGGACGATAAGATATTCACAGATTACATCAACATGGTGTCAAGGCTTACAAAGGCCAAGGCATTCCCCACGCCGGACGAATGGCTGCAGATTGCGACCAAAGGCAAGGAAGCACAGCCGGTGGTCACAGGAGATGCGGGTGCAACCCTGGAATGGGCTAATTTCCCGGTCATCGTTGAAAAAACCAATCCGAATCTGCAGACAATGATTCCGCCATACGCAGACAATGGGACAAAAGCGCTGTGGATCAAGCCGGGGATGTTCTTCTCCGTGGCCCAGTCCTCCAAAAACCAGAAGGAGGCTGCAAAATTCATCAACTGGTTTATTAATGACATTGAGGCCAATAAGGTCATAAACACCGAGCGTGGCATTCCGGTGGCGTCAAAGGTCAGAGAGGCATTAAAGCCCAATTTGACGCCCAAACAAAAAGGTATGTTCGAATATATGGACCTGGCTGTAAAACATGCCGCTCCCACAGATCCTGCAGAACCGGCAGGAGGAGGCGAAGTCAGCAAGCTGATGGCGGACCAGATGAACCTTGTTCTGTATAACAAAGCAACTCCGGAACAGGCAGCGGGGGATTTCAGGAAGAAAGCAAACGAAATTCTGGCAAGAAATGCGGCGAAGTAGGCAGCATACATAGACTTGAAGGATCATTTGACGGCAGAAGCTTCTGCCGTCAAATGATTTTAAGGGAGTAAATAAATTCAGAAGGTAGTGAGAGAATGCTTTTAAAAAAAGGAAGTTTTAAAATAGAAAATGAAAATATGGTCGGATACCTGCTTTTAGCGCCGTGGCTGATGGGATTCATCCTGATGTACATCATTCCAATGGTCGCTTCCATCTATTTTTCTTTTACGAATTACACGCTGTTGAACCAACCGAAATTTATCGGACTGGAAAACTATAAGCGGATGTTTTTTGAGGATGAGACCTTCTGGAAGTCACTGGGAGTGACCTTCTATTATGTCTTCGCATTGGTACCGCTGAGATTGGCGTTCGCACTTTTTATAGCAATGGTATTAAACAGCAAGAGAAAATTTTTGGGACTATACAGGACGCTGTACTATATTCCCTCCATCATCGGAGGGAGTGTGGCGGTATCCATCGTATGGAAGCAGATATTCGGCAACAAAGGGGTGGTCATGTCACTTCTGGAGCTGGTGGGTATCCACCAGGACCTGTCGATGATCGGAAACCCGGCTACGGCAATCTGGACCATCATCGCGCTGGGCATCTGGCAGTTCGGTTCATCGATGCTGATCTTTCTGGCGGCATTAAAGCAAATACCCCATAGTTTGTATGAATCGGCAAATATGGATGGGGCGTCTCCATGGAAAAAGTTTATCACCATTACCATTCCCATGATGACACCGGTTATCTTCTTTAACCTCATACTTCAAATCATAAACAGCTTCAGGGCGTTTACCGAGAGCTTCATCATCACACAGGGGGGGCCTTTGGACAGCACGCTGTTCTATGTGCTCAACCTTTACCGGAGGGCATTCACTTACTTCGACATGGGATACAGCAGTGCCATGGCCTGGGTGCTGGTGATTGTCATTTCGGTGTTCACAATCTTCATTTTTAAAACACAGACTTCATGGGTCTACTACGAAACAAAGGGGGATTAATGCAGTGAGTATAAAAAAGAATTTACATTCGCTATCGTTTCACCTGTTTGCCTGCATACTGGGATTCTTTATGATTTACCCTCTTTTGTGGTCTATCTCCAGCTCTTTTAAGATAAATTCCGAGATCTTCGTCAATCCCTATTCATTAATCCCTATAAAATGGGATGTGGTGCAGAACTATGCCTCCGGCTGGAAAGGGGTGGGGGGAGTGAGCTTTACAACCTTTCTGCTGAACTCCGTCCTTGTATCGGTCATCGGTACCCTTGGGGGAGTTATGTCTTCGGTTCTTGCGGCCTATGCTTTTTCCCGTGTGAAATTTGTCGCAAAAGGCTTCTGGTTTGCCTGTGTCATGATGACATTGATGATTCCCAACCAGGTCATGGTGGTTCCGCAATATATCATTTTCAAGAAACTGAACCTCATCAACCACCTTTCCGCACTAATCGCTCCCTGGTTTTTTGGCAGCGCCTTCTTCATATTCCTGATGGTCCAGTTCATCCGCGGGCTTCCCATTGAACTGGATGAGGCGGCCAAAATGGACGGCTGCGGGAAAATAGGCATTTTCGCCAGGATTATCCTGCCTTTGGTGTCTCCCGCCGTGGTGACCTCCACCATTTTCTCCTTCTACTGGATCTGGCAGGACTTTTTCCAACCCCTGATATTCATGAGCAAGCCCAGGTCCTTTACCGTATCCCTGGCTCTGAACGCCTTTTTGGATCCCAATTCCTTGAACAACTTCGGCGGATTATTTGCCATGTCCGTGGTTTCTTTGATCCCTGTAGTCCTTGTATTTCTCATCTTCCAGAGATACCTGGTGGAAGGCATTGCGACCAGCGGAATAAAAGGTTGAGGTGGACCATGGAGAAAAATGGAAAGTTTTTGTTGAAAGGTAAAACCGATTTTTGTCTTCCCGAAAGGCTGACAAAGCCTGTCAGCCACGCCGTCGATATGCTGTTCAGAGATATGGAAAAAGTATTTGGGGTATGGCCTGGAACTGTCGGGAAGCCGGACCTTGCGGATATTATTGTAAGCTATTCGGCACAGGAGGATGCCAATGGGGACAAACCGGAATCCTTCCTGGTGCAATTTATAAAAAGCCCTGTGGAGAAGGCCCTGAAAATGAAAATAACGGGAAGTGACGATCTGGGCATCATATACGGACTGCTGCATTTCAGCCACAAATACCTTGGCGTCGACCCCTTCTGGTTCTGGACCGGCCACGAGCCGCAAAAGCTTCAATCAAAGGAAATTTCGGCCGAGGACTATGCTTCTCCGGGGCCTAAAGTAAGCTACCGGGGATGGTTTGTCAATGATGAGGTCTGCCTGATTGGCTGGACGGATGTTTACCCGCCGCCGCGGGAGCTGTGGCAGCCAGTTTTCGAAACCTTGCTCAGATGCGGGGGGAACATGGTCATACCCGGCACCGACCTGCCGAAGACGGGAGTTCACTGGGAGCTGGCTGCCGAGATGGGGTTGTATGTGACACACCACCACGCGGAGCCTCTTGGTGCTGAAATGTTTTTCAGGGTATACCCGGACAAAGCCGCAAGCTATGATAGCAACGGCAGCCTGTTTGAAGGTTTATGGCGCGATGCGATCCTGAAACAAAAGGATAAAAAGGTGATATGGGTTTTAGGCTTCAGAGGGCAGGGGGATTGCCCCTTCTGGGAGCAGGATACCGCCTATTCCACCCCGGAACGCAGGGGTGAGCTCATCAGCCGGGTTATCAAAAGGCAGTACGAAATGCTTTGTGAATACGTGGAGAATCCCCCCTGCGCCACCTACCTGTATGGAGAAATTACGGAGCTTTACCGGCAGGGATACATCGAGATTCCGGACGGGGTCATTAAAATTTGGTCTGACAACGGTTACGGCAAAATGGTATCCCGGAGACAGGGCAACCACAACCCGCGCGTTCCGGCACTGCCCGGCCCTTACGAGGCAGGGCCCCATGGCCTGTATTACCACATTACCTTCCACGACCTGCAGGCCTCAAACCACCTGACCATGTTCCCCTCATTCCCGGAGCTGGTGAAAGAGGAGCTCGTCAAGGCTTTTGACGCAGGGGCTGACAGGTATCTCCTCTTAAACTGCGGGAATATACGTCCCCATGTTTATTTTCTTGATCTTGTCGGGCATCTCTGGATTGAGGGGCACATAACGATTGATGAGCACCTCAGCGGCTTCTGCCAGAAATATTTCGGTGCCTCGTGGCAACGGACCTATGACTGTTGCAGGGAATTCTTCGAAAACACCATCCAGTACGGAAATAATGAAGATGACAGGGCCGGGGATGAATTTTACCACCATCCTGCACGAATGCTGATAGGATATCTGATGCGGGGGGAAACAGGCGGAACGGCCCGGGACCTGGTGTGGGCAACGGGAAGCATCCCTTTCCAGGATCAGGTCCAATGGTTCTATGACAAGGTCCGGCCTGCTGCGGATAGGTGGGAGAGTTTGAAAAGAAAGTGCCTGAAGGCGGCGGAGGAACTTGGCGGAGAGGAAAGGACATTCTTTACGGACCTCCTGCTTTTCCAGACGGAGCTTCACCTGTCCGGGTGCAAGGGTTTGGCTTCCCTGTGCCGGAGCTGCCTGGCCTTCCTTGAAGGTAAATTCCCTTTGGCTTTTGTATACGCGTCACAGGCTC
>JAFADI010000194.1 GCA_023424965.1 Bacillota bacterium | reverse complement strand
GCAATCGCGTCAATCCTGAAACTTCCGATGTACTGCGAGGTTCTGTTTCCTCTGTGGCTTTTATTTAAGGGAATTAAGCCTTCTCTTAATGCGGCTCAATGATTCCGGCTGTATGCCTAAGAAGCTTGCCAATTGGTTTTGCGGAATGCGCTCGGCAAGTCCCGGGCGCTTCTCCAATAATGCCAGATACCTTTCTTCCGGACCGGAAGAGAGCAAATCCGCATAATCATCATGAATATTGGACGTGATTTCCTCCAGCATCTTTCTCACCATGGTTTCCAGAAAGGGATACTTTGCATACATCTGCGTTTGATCGTTCAAGTCTCCCTCAAGCAATATAGAGTCTTCCAAACAAGCAAGGCTGTACCTTGAAGCCTCATGCGCGCGCTGCGGGTTATATACGGACGCGATTTGATTCTCCGAGTAGAAATTTGATGTATTTTCATTGCCGTCCATATCAACGGAAAACTGACGTATTAATCCTTTCAGGACAAAATAACATTTTGACGAGACATCCCCTTGTTCCAGAAGTACCGTTCCCTTTTTGAAGTACCGGACCGGAAGATGTTCTATGACTTCCTTAAGCGCTTCGTCAGGCACATTTGTATAGTTTTTTAGGTATTGGAATAACATATCTTTCATCATATGCCTCCGAGAAATGTACTGCACTTGTACAATAAATACAATAGCATAATTTCAAAAAGATTTCTATTAGAAATCAAAAATGCCATACCATTTTGGGTATAGTACTTTTCAAAATTATTTTTAGCCTACAACCGCGAAAACCCGTATGAATACAAGGTTTGATTCAAGTTTTTTGATTTTCAGCCCCAGTTCTGCGCATTATTCAAGTTCTATAATTTTAATATCCTGGACCCAACACATCTATCCAGTTGTGATATCCCCTCGTCGAGTCATCGCCTGCAGGTAAGGTCCGCCTGCTCAAGATGAAGCAGCGCCTTTTTCTTTTCCAGTCCTCCCGCATACCCGGTCAAGCTTCCATTGGCGCCAACAACCCGATGGCAGGGTATCAGAATGGAGATAGGGTTGTGTCCGACGGCCCCGCCAACAGCCTGTGCCGACATTGAATACAATCCTTTGGAATTTGCTATCTTTTTGGCGATTTCCCCATAGGTCGTCACACGGCCATAGGGTATTTCGAGAAGTATGTCCCAAACGGCCTTTTGAAAAGCCGTCCCTTTCGGTTCAAGATTGGGGAGAGCCCTATTCCTTTTGCCTGCAAAATAATCCTCAAGCCATTGGTGAAGCTTTATAAAAATTGGATGGTTGGGCTCATGGGACCATGTGCCTTTGTCGGATGGATAATATTTTTGCCCAACGAACCAGACCCCTGTCAGCGCATCGTTCTCTGCCGATGCGGTTATCTCACCGAGAGGACTTTTTAAGTTCGTGTAAATCATTTACCAGCCACCTCCTGTTTCGTTTTATCTGCCTTTAGGGAGTTCCATAAATTTAACACCGCATAGGAACGCCACGGCTTCCACGCCTGGCACTTATCTAAAATCTCTTTTTCTGTCAAATTGGCAAGTGCTTTTTTCACTCCGTAATCGGTATGTGGAAACGCGTCAGGCCAGCTGAAGGCACGCATTCCAATATACTGCACTGTCCACGGACCAAAACCGGGTAGTTTCAATAGTTTTTCCAGCTCAGCTTCCGGTTCTGCTTCTGAGGTAAAATGAAGGGAGTCGGTTTCAATTGCTTCTGCCAAAGCGAAAATAGAGCGTGCGCGAGCACCGGTGATTCCTAATGGCCCCAGCTTGTTTTCAATTGGCTGCTCAAGGTTGAAAACCGTCTCCGAAGCAGGAAAGGTGTATTGGAGTTCTTCAAACGGCGTACTGATTGTCCCGCCAAAGGCATGGGCAAAGCGCATCGCAAGAGTCCGCGCCGCTTTAACCGTTATCTGCTGCCCCAATATGGCCCGCACAGACATTTCAAAAGGATCGAAGCATCCCGGCAGGCGAAGTCCCGGTACACACAGACCCGGTGTCAGCTCATTTAAAACAGAGAGCTTATTATATATTTCAATGGGATCACAGTTTAAATCAAAAAGCCTTCGTATTTTTACAAGAACCTTCGGCAAAACAGGTAAAAGCGAACAGCACATGGTGACGGAAAGGGAATTGTCCTTCGGCTTGTTTGCAACCGAGACCCAGCCACGGTATAAGTCCTTCCCGTTTCTAATTGCAACGGTCCGGTTATAAGTTCCGTCTTTGACCAGCTCCACCCCGGGAATTGCCCGGTCAGCAAGAAATTCAACCAGCTCGTCCCACGCATACGGAGGCCGGTATCCCAAGGTCAAGGTAATTGTTTCTTTATTCTCTGTCATGGCTCTTTCCGAGCTTCGAAAAGTGCTGGGCGTAGCCCGGTAATATTCCTTAAACAGGTCATTAAATCTTCGTATACTCCCAAAACCCGCATATAATGCCACTTTGGTAATGGACAATTGTGTATCTGCAAGCAGGCATTTGGCCAGAAGAAGCCTGCGTGTCTGTAAGTATTGAACCGGTGCGACCCCGAATTGGATGGAAAAAGCCCTGCGCAAATGTCTGTCTGTGACGCCAAGCATCGCAGCAAGGTCCGCAATTTTCATATCTGCAAGACAATTCTCTTCCATCACCACGGCTGCCTTCTGTGCAATGTGTGAAGTGCTGTCCGCGAAAGACAACCCTGGCGCCAATTCGGGCCGGCAGCGGCGGCATGGCCTGTACCCGGCGGCTTCGGCAGCCGGAGCACTCAGGAAAAAGGTGCAATTTTCTTCTTTGGGCAATTTGACACGGCAAATCGGACGGCAATAAATTCCTGTGGAAGATACACCTGTAAAAAAGTGACCGTCAAAGCGTGCATCGTGGGCCTTTAATGCCGCATAGCATGCAGTTTTGTCAAGACCAGCAGCCTGATGTCCTTTCATCATGTTCCTTCACCTCTTTTGTTTAGAATAACACTAAAAGAGGATATTAACTAGCTGTTTTCGGACATGTGCATTAAAAGAATGTACTTTATTCACACAGTGACCCGGAATGATAACTCTACTCCGCTAAAGAAAGCTGCCTTTCAGCCTGCCACATGGCGTAATATTTGCCGCGCTTCCGGAGCAATTCCTCGTGCCGGCCTTGTTCGATGATCTTTCCGTCTGCCACTACAAGGATTTTATCCGCGCTGTGAACGATCGAGAGCGTATGCGCGATCATGATTACGGTCTTTTTCGACCGCAGGAGGTTGCGGATGGCCTCCTTGACGGCGAGTTCGTTTTCGATGTCCAGCGAAGCGGTGGCCTCGTCCAAGAGCAGAATCGGACTGTCTTTCAGTATGGCGCGGGCGATGGAAATCCGCTGGCGCTCGCCCCCGGAGAGCCGGCTGCCGTTCTCACCGGTCGGTGTATCATAGCCTTTTTCCATGCTTTGAATAAATCCATTGCAATTGGCAAGCCTGCAGGCTTCCTCGACTTCGGCGTCGGTGGCCGAAGGCCGGGCATAGCGAATGTTGTCTTGTATCGTGTCGTTGAACAGGAACACGTTCTGATCCACCATAGAAATCCTTCCCAGCACCTTCCCGGCAGCAATGTCCCTGATGGAAACCCCGCCGATCTGTATATCACCGGACTGGGGCTCATAGTATTTGGAGACCAGGTTCAATATGGTGGACTTGCCGGAACCGGAATCACCGACAATGGCGGTGAGCTGCTCATTTTCCGCCGTAAAGCTCACACCGGTCAGCACCGGCTCATTGGCCTCATAGGAGAAAACCACCTCCTCAAAGCGCACATCATGGCTATGGGGCGCAAAGGAAACGCCTGATTCGGGTTCTTCTTCCTCGTCGATCACCCGTTTGATCTGCCGCTTGGAGATTTCCAGGTTTTTGTAAGCCGTCAGGTCGATGAAAATTGTACCGGAAAGCCTTGCCAGAAAAATCGGAAGCAGAACAGTCATAAAGTAGGTAGCGGTATCCAACGTACCGGAAACCCATGCATTCCCTGCCACAAAGGCCGTCACGGGAAGGCTGCACCAGGCGATGATACTGAAGACAACACCGATGGGGATTATCTTTTTTTCATACCGGTAGCTGATATTGCTGTAAGAGAACATGGAACCGGCAACGGCTTGATTTTTGGTTCCGCCGAGGCCATAGGCGCGGAAGGTCTGGATGCCCGTGATGTATTCCACGATATTGCTTACATTGTCGGCCAGAATCCTGTTCTTTTCATTCCCGTATTTCTTGACCGACCGGAAAGACGCCCACAATGCCGGAATGAGCAGCAGGCCGGGTATCAGTGCAATGAGCCCTGCGGGAAGATAAACGGCGCAGATGAATAAAACCATCATGGACATAAGGGAAATGTTTTTAATGATGTCCCCCAACTTGTGCGTCAGAATATTTTCATAGTTATTGACATCACCGGTCGCCACGTTGATGTATTCACCCGTCTTGCTCTTCGTAAAGCGGGAGAGGGGGATTTTCTTGATTTTGTCCCCCAAAAACAGCCGTATCCGGTTGCTCACATCCGCGCCGCCGATCTGCCCCTGTGTGTAGCCGATACAGTAAACGACCAGGCGGATGACAAAAATGGCGGCAAGAATACCGGTCAGGGTAAACAGCAATTGCGTGTTCAGATTGCCCTCCGCCAATGCCCTGACGGGCAGGTAGACTATCATCAGATTGCCGCCGGAAAGCAAGCCTTCCAGGATATTTAGTACTATCGCCAGATAGAACCGGCTGCTCTTTTTCATCACTTGATCCCCATTCATGGCAAAATGCCTCCTTCCATACGATAGGAAATCCCGCGTGCCTGTTCATAGTCCCGCCATGCCTGCCGGTAATAAGCATTTCTTTGCTTCACCTCGCCGTGAGTGCCGACGCATGCAATTGTGCCTTCTTCCACTACAGCCACGCGGTCGCAGTCAAGCACCACACCCAAACGGTGCGCCACGATGATGACGGTTTTTCCCTTGCAGAGATTCTGAATGGCCCGGTCGATCTCCACCTGGTTTTCCGGGTCAGCGGCGGAGGTGGCCTCGTCCAGAATTAAAATGGGAGCATTTTTCAAAATCGCCCGCGCGATGGCGATGCGCTGGCGCTCACCTCCCGAAAAGCGGGAACCATAGCTTCCCACAAGAGTATTGTAGCCATTCGGCAGTCCCATGATGAAATCGTCAATCTGAGCCTGTTTCGCTGCCGACCGTACCTCCTCCAGGGTAGCCTTGGAACCCATGCGGATATTCTCAAACACGCTGTCCTTGGTTAAAAAGGTCTTTTGAAATACAATGGATACATTTTGCAGCAGCGTTTCATAGTCAATGTCCTTCACATTTTTCCCACCGATTAGAATTTCGCCCTGGTCCGCATCGTAGAAACGGGCAATGAGTTGGACAACCGTGCTTTTTCCGGCACCGGAGCGCCCCACCAGCGCGAGCTTTTCCCCTTCATGAACGACCAGATTGCCGTTTTGCAGGACATTGTTTTTTCCATCGTAGGCAAAGCACACATTATTGAGCGTGATGCTGTGTTTTTCCGGAAAATTACCGCCGCCCTCATAGGGCGGGATATTCAGGATTTCTTCCGCTTTGCGTACGCCGTCCAGAACCTGCGCGAAGTTGGAGCCAAGTTCCTGCAGGGGACGAAGCTCCGTTAAGTACAGAGAACCGACCGCGGCAAACAAGATAAATGCGCTGGCTGCCAGGGACCCCTTCAGGAACATCATGCCACCCAGAGGGACCATCAGAATCAGTCCGCACTCCACGATGACCACATATGCCGCGTAGGGCGGTCCCATCCTGCGTGACATCTCCACCCATACGGAATGCTCGTCATGGACAGCATCCGAATACCGCTTAAAAGAACGGCTTCCCATGTTGTAGGCCTTGATCAGCTTCATGCCGCTGATATACTCGATGATGGCGGCATTGAGGCCGGCTAAGGCCTGATACGCCTTTCCCATCAGCTTATCCGCCCCGCGGAACATCAGGATCATGACAAACACGGCGAGAAAGAGGGGGACCAGCGAAACCAGCGCCAACTGCCAGTTTACCGTGCAGAGATAGATAAAGACGGCGATGGGTCCGCTGACATAGAAGATCAGTTCGGGCAGGTGATGGGCCAAAAAGAGCTCCAGCTTTTCGATTTTCTCGGTCAGAACGGCTTTCATCTCGCCGGTATTCCGTTCGTCCAGCTTTCCCAAAGGGACCTTTGCCATATGATTCACAACCATGCAGCGGACCTTGAACAGTGCGTTATAGGCACCCTTGTGCGACAGGACACCGGATAAGCCAAAGAGGATGAAACGGACGGCTATGGCAGCCGCGGTTATCAGGCCGTATTGCATCAGGATTTCCTTTGTGAATCTATGCGTATAAACGCTCTCCATGATCCTGCACACCGCATAGTATGGGACCATGGTCGATAAACCGCTGATGAGCGACAACAGCATGGATGCGCAGAGATAATATTTATCTTTTCCCGCCCATTTGAGCAGTAGCGGGATGGGGCTTTTCCCTTTTTGCTTCATGCGATACACTTCCTTTCATTATTCAGTGTAATTTTTTTATCCCAGGCCTTCCGCTCATCTTTTAAGCAAATATCCATGTTTTAAATTGTTTTGAAAAAAAGCCCCCTCCGGTCGGAGAGGGCATCACTTTTGGTTTTTCCGGTATTGCAGCGGGGCTATTCCAAAGGTTTCCCTGAAAACATTTGCGAACCTTCCTGCATTCCCGTATCCGCAGGCCACTGCTACATCCAGTACGGACAGGGTATGATCCGAAAGAAGCTCCTTGGCCTTCTGCATTTTACACTGTTTGCTGAACGCAAAAACGGTGTAACCGTAAACGCGTTTAAAGCCCTTCTCCAAATCCGTGATGTTCATTCCGACGCTCCGGGAGAGCTCATGGACTGTAATATGCCGGTCGATGCCCTTCAGGATGATTTGCCGGACCTCCTTGATTTTATCCGCGGAGGTCTTGGAAAAATAGATGACCTCATTTTCCCGGTAGTCCGCATCGGTCATCAGATAAAGCAGCAGTTCCGCCACCTTGAGCTTCATCAGGTAATTTCGGTATGGATCAGGCAGGACAAACAGTTCCTTGAAAATATGCTCCACGCTTTGACCGGCATGTTTGATGATGCAGGTATCGGAAGCAAAGACATTCCGGAAGAAGGTTTCCGGCTGAAATTCATTTGATCCAAGCATGCTGTTCAGGCTTTGTGTGATTTCCGGCAGATAGACCATGACGGTGATCCCGGCGAAAGGTTTCAGGCTGAAATCGCAGGAAACCACCTCCGCCCGATAGCCGAAAAGGGAAACATCCCCGTCCGCCATGTAGGCGTATTTTTGATTTTTAAGCTGGACTTCCATCCGCCCCTTCAGGCAATAGGTGATTTCCATGCAGTCTACCTTCAGGTTCATCGCCCGGTGAAAGGGTATGTGCAGCTCCACATCGTTATAGATGACTTCGACGCCCGGCATCACCTGAAAGCTGCGCAGGGTTCCCTTTCCCGCATGGGGCGCAATGGTATAGAGCATGGCGTCCTTTTGCGGGATTCGCTGGGCGATAATTCTGCTGCTGAACGCCTTGTCCAGCTCCATCCGCCTCAATGTCATCCCTCCTTTGGCTCAGGATAAATTGGATGAAATCAAAGTTCATTGCCGTTCAAGGTAAAAACGGCGAGCCGGTCGTTAAAATTCCGGATAATGGGAATCGAAGCGAACAACCTGCCTCTGAAGGAGTGTTTTTTCATTTCGCAATTAAAACTCTTTTCATCAACAAGCTTGAGACCGGCGCAGAGTTTTTCAACTTCTTTTCCTGACTTTACGCCCCATTGGAAAGTTGCCTCCATGTTTTTCACGGTATCATGCAGCTTGCTGCTTTTGGCCGAAATAGGCGGCATCAGTTCTGCCAGCAGGATGACATCGTCGAAATTGTCTTTGATAATTTGCAAAAGCTGCCGGACCCCTTCTTCCTTAAAATACATAAGTACGCCCTCTATTAAGATAATGGTTTTCCCGCCTTTTTTTACTTCCCCGGGCCAGGAAGGATCCAAAGCAGATTTTGCGATGCAATACACTCTTTCCTGTTCCGGGAAAAATTGTTTTCGGGCGCAAATCACTTCAGGAAGGTCCAGATCGTACCAGGTCAGCGTGCCGTTATCAACTCTTGAAAATCTTGAATCAAAGCCGCAGCCGATAGAAATGCAAACGGCCCGGGGATATTCTTTTAAATAGTGCTTCATGGCCTCATCAAAAAGAATGGTTCTGGCCACAACCCCCTCATGGCTCATAAATTTATCATATTTGACTGTGTCCAGCTCCAATGCTTCTACGATCTCCACCGCCCTGGGATCATGGATTCTGGCCTTAGGCCGCTTTGTTTCGCTGGCCTTGATGGCAAGAGGTATCAGCAGCGTTTCCTGCACTCCGTTTAATAAAATCATTTTACTCTTCCCTCCTTCTTCATTTAACTAAATCATTGTATTAAGTTAGATAATTCTAACTCAAGGGCAAAATTTTTGGAACCCGCTCAGAGCCCCAAAATTTGAAACCATCCGGCTGTATAAAACTCCTTCAGACTGTTGATATAAGCTGTAGCTTTTCCCTTGGGCATATCATGGGCTACAATTTCAAACATCCCTGAGAAAAACGAATTCACCAGAATATGAACCAGTTGCTCATCCACATCACACACTTGCCTTCCCGCCCGGCGCATAACGTTTATGAACCGGAAGGTGGACTGGGTTTCAACCTCAATCATCTTATTGACGTAGGCGGCGTAATCCGTACTGGGGGAGCAGCAAACCAAAAGCTTGAAGGCATCGTAATGGCTGTAGATGTGCTCCACCATCCACGCCATACCGGCATTGGAGGTTTGAACCATCTCTGCTGCCTGTCTCTCAGGGGGAAGTGCGGCAAACTCCTGTTGAACGGATATAAATTTATCCAGCATTTCCTGCGTAGGCCGGGACACCAGTGCGGCAAACAGAGCCTTTTTGTCGGGGAAGTAGCCGTAGATAGCGCCGGTAGTCACTCCTGCGGCTTTCGCTATAGTGCGCAGTGAGGCTCCCTCAAACCCTCTTTGCAGAAATTCCTTCCTCCCGCAGTCCAATAGGTTTTGCCGCGTGTCTTCAGCCATTTTGACTCCTCCAAATGTAACAACGTTATATAACAATGTTATATTAACCCCGCTGTATTATTTTGTCAATAAGCATAAGTAAAATTATTCTCAGAATTCATTTCTCTAAGAGAGCAAGATAAATCTAACGCCGGGATGGACAGCGGGAGCGGGAGATGAGCAACGCGGCAGGATATATCCCACATGCTTTGAGAATATAAAAAAGATACCGCCTGAACCTGGTAAGGCCCTGGCGGCAGGATATATCTTATGTACAAGTTTCAGGAAAGTCTATTTTGCCGGCTCCCACTTGCAACGGACCGGAGAAACAATCGCATTTTCTTTCTTCAATTCTTTAAATGCATTATCAACCTCTTTGCGATCCAAACCTGACAGTTTCTCTACCTCTCCGGCACTTACCGGTTTACCTGCCGATTTCATTGCTTCCAATACTTTTTCTTTCGCACTCATTTTATCATCTCCCTGCATTTAATTTTAATATTTGTCCTTTATTTTATCTTAAATAATATAGTAAATCAAAATGTTTTGCCTAATGCATCCAACTGGTATCCCCAGCCCTTGCGCCGCTCTATTCCTATCCTTTCATTCCTTATTTTCATGGCCTGTAATGGATTGGTAAAATCCCTGGCAGTTACCGCAGCCTCTTTCAGCACCAACTTTGATACCTGCTGAATTTAGAAATAGCAGTACCTAGACCCTCAATGAACCACGGAATCCCCTGGAGGCATAATAGGATTCTGCACCGTTGTGATACACGAAGACATTGGCGTAACGGAAATCAGCAAAGATGGCACCCCCGAGCGTTCTGATATCAGAAGGTGTTTTTATCCAACTGGATGTTTTCGCATCAAACTTTCCTAGCTTCTGCAAGTACCGGTATTCTTCTTCTGTCAACAGCTCGATGCCCATGGCGGCAGCCATATCAACAACGTTGTTTTCCGGTTTGTTTTCTTTCCTTGATTCCAGAGCCTCATGGTCGTAGCAAAGGCTTCTGCGGCCTTTAGGACTTTCTTCCGAACAATCATAAAAAATGTATTCGCCTGTCTTTTTATCAAGACCGACAACATCCGGTTCACCGCCCGTTCTTTCCATTTCGCCCAGCGACCACATTTTTTCAGAATTTTCTTCCAGCTTCGCTTGTACCTTAGCCCATTCAAGGCCTTCATGGCGATTCATGTTTTTCTCAAAACGGGCTTTTAATACTCTGAGCAGTTCCTCGCGTTTTTCCGATGATAAATCCATTTTATTTCTCCTTCTTCATACAGCAATACTTTCCTATGTACATTGAGCATTCCTACAATCCTTTTTTGTAACCTACCCTGTAATCCTATATTATTAACAACTTTTTGGCAGTGGTAATGTCATTGGCGGAAACCAACAGTTCAAACACGTCTGGATCGTGTCCGACCTTTGCAAAAGAATAGCCGTCTGTCAAAACACACTATACTGACTGACGGCCCCCCTTTTGTTTAACTTCCAGAGAGGAAGACAGTATCTTCCCCATTACATTACAGGATTTCTACATACCCTTCTGTTCCATGGACGCGAATCCGTTGCCCGTCTTTGATCCGCTTGGTGGCATTCTCCACTCCGACAACCGCCGGCAAGCCATATTCCCGTGCGATAACGGCTCCATGGGTCATCAGTCCGCCAACTTCGGTAACCAGGCCTTTTATGGATACAAACAACGGTGTCCAGCTGGGGTCAGTAAAGGCGGTGACTAATATATCTCCATCTTCTAAATTCGAATCTTCCATGTTTAGGATGACGCGTGCCCGTCCCTCTGTAACTCCTGAAGAAACAGGCAGACCTGCCATAGCGCCCGCTGGAAGATTTTCTCGTTTGTACTCCCCTGCAATGATTTCACCTTCAGAGGTGATAACACGTGGAGGAGTTAGTTTTTTAAATAATTTGTAATCTTCTTTCCGCTTGCAGATAATATCAAAATCCAGTTTATTTGTGGCTATGACTTCGCGGAGTTCTTCAAAAGTGAGGTAATATATATCTTCTTTTTCATGAATAGCATTTGTCTGTACGAGCCGCTCGGCTTCTTTCAGTAAAGCCTGTTTATAAACAAAGTAGCGGCTAATCATGCCGTATTTTGGATATTCACGATAACCTATGAAAGTCCGGATGATGTCGATCATTCTTTTTGTCTCTTTGGCTTTTTCTTCACCATCCGGTAATTGCTTCAATCGCTCTAATAACTCTTTTTCTTTTTCCAACGCTTCCTGGAGCCCTTGCTCAAATTTCCGCTTGCCGGCATTCGGCTCAAAGTTTTTGATATTACTGAGAATCAGGGGAACTAGTGTAGCCGGTTTTTCGCTCCAACGGGTTTTCGTAATGTCGATTTCTCCGACACATCGCATTCCGTATTTGTCAAGGTAAGCATGGATAGCGTCTTTGGCCTCCTTTCCACCATCCACCTTAACCAGCCCATCCAAAAAGTCATCCTCTTTTACATTCAGTAAAGACCCCTTCGGGGTTTTCGGCTTTGCCGCCGGATTTCTTTCCGGTACTTGCTGTAAATAATCAATGACTTCCGGATAAGGACGGATCACATCCGCCACATCCAATAGCGCCAGACCCATTTCTGAAGTTATGTTATTTGGCACAGATTGAGAAAGCGTATCTGCCGCGTTTTTTTCACCCAGCCATTTGTTCATATTTTCATTGAGCCATGTTGAAGCATTGATAGCAGCCATATATACATCTGCACCTTGTGGATCAGATCGAATGTTCTTTAACTCCTTAATATCCTCCAGAATAAAATCAAATAAATCTGAACCTGATTTTGTTTGGATGTTTTGCTTTAACGCTTCTATCGATGTTTGGCATTTCTGAATCAAATCGGAAACGAGGGTCGGATCATTTTCAATTTGTACCGGAGCTCCCCAATTCGGCAACCCTTTATTTCTTTTACTGGGATCCTGTTCCTTTTTATCATTTGGAAACAATTTTATAAAATCCCGATTTATGAGGGTCATCAGTGCGTCCTTGGTAAGCGGATCGCCTTGTCCAAACATATTTAATAACAGTTCCCTGCTGTCAGGAGAAGCCAGCATGGGTGCAACGTCAACAAACAGCCTTCCACCCGCTTTAAACATGGGGCCAGCAGCTGCAAGCAGAAAAAAAGACAATCCCAATGGTTTCATGGGATCGGTCATCATTTGGTTATGACCGACAGATAAGTAAACGTGATTTTCTTCATCCTTCGCTTCAGGGATAGGGTATAAAGTTGTAATTGGCCGGCTCTGGACAATGAAAAAGGTATCATCCGCCAAACACCATTCGATGTCCTGGGGGCAGCCGAAATGTGCTTCAATCTTTCTGCCCATACCCTCGAGCTGCAAGATCTGCTCATCCGTCAGCACTTGCCTGTTCTGCCGCTCGGGCGGGATCTCCTGTTCCTCCGTACCGCCGTCTTTTGAGGCATAAATAGCCAGCTTCTTGGTAGATATCTTCTTATCGATGATCTTGCCGTCACGCACTTTATAGATGTCAGCATCTACCCACCCGGAGACCAGGGCCTCGCCAAGTCCGAAGCCGGCATCAATGGATAACACCTTCCTGTTGGAAGTGACGGGATCGGCAGTAAACAAAATCCCTGCCGTCTGTGGGAAGACCATCTTCTGAACAACCACAGACAGGTGGACTTTACGGTGGTCGAAGCCGTTTTGAATTCGGTAAATGACTGCCCTCTCGGTAAACAGCGATGCCCAGCACTTGCTGATATGCCTTAAGATTGCATCCCTTCCGATAACGTTCAAATACGTATCCTGCTGCCCTGCAAAGGATGCCGTGGGTAAATCCTCCGCAGTAGCACTGGAGCGTATTGCATAGGCATTATTTTCTCCAAGCCGGTCGAGAAAGCGGATAATCTCTTCATGAATGTCTTGAGGAATAACGGTCTCTTCGATGCCCCTGCGAATCTCGCCGCTAAGTTCACGGATTTTATCCCGGGTTGCCTGGTCGAGCAGCAAAAGCGAATTTCTTTTGCGACCAGACCGGTCTTCCACCTTTAGAAGGGATAACCGGTCAAGCAATTCGTTCATCCCCGGCGTTTCCCCAATGACTGTTTTATAGGCTTCCGTAGAAATACAAAAGCCCTCCGGTACACGTATTCCTTCAATCCTGGAAAGCTCCCCCAGGTTCGCGCCTTTCCCCCCAACAACCATGGATTTTGTTTTATCAATATCCTGAAAACCAAGCACATAGGAACTCATGCGTTTCCCCCCTCTGGCAATTCCTTGGTATCGTGCAACCTATCTATACTATACCTTTTGCAAATATTCCATATAGCTTCCGCCAAATTGCATTCCGTGTTATTGCATTATAGCACCGGCAAATGAAAACAAATAGTCTGCATTTATAATTTTTTATATGTTATAATTAAAGTGGAGGGGGAATTTAATTTTCAAAGAAGTGGACCTTAAAGACACTAATCCGAGTACGGTACAGGCCCTCACCTCTCCGTTTTTACACAAGAAAGCAAAGGGCTGGAAACAATACGTTTTTGCTTCTTTCCAATTGGAAAAATCAACTTTAAACAGCTCTTAACCCTTACGTACGATGAAAAAAGTCCACCCGCCAAAACCGAGTAAAGTATAAAATTAATCAGGTTCTCCGCAATGCCTGGTGTTAGAACCTGAAAAATACAGGCCGCACCGGGAACGACAAAAAACATGGCAGACACAATTCTTCCAACCCTATCAAAGACAAATACATTCTTCATTCGTAAATGTTTATGCCTCATTGTAAAATTTGACGTCATTATAAATTCTATAAATTTTAAAAGCATAAAGCCTAAAAACCACGGCGGTAAAATTCCAAGACTTATCAGGGTTATATTTGAAACCACTATAAAAAACAAATCTGCCAAAACATCAAGTTTCGCTCCAGTTACAGAAGTACAGCGAATTTTCCTTGCGATTCTTCCATCGAGTACGTCCGTGAGGCAAATGGCAAAAAATACCACCATAAGATTAATAAAATTATTTTTTCCGTAGGAAAATTGTCCTGTCATATTTGTTACAAACAGAAGGGATAAGCCTATTCTCGCTATTGTAATGCCATTGGGGACGAATTTAACCAGCGTTTTCATGAATCTTCCTTTCCCGTGCATACAAACCCTGCTTCAGATCAAACTGCCATATCTGAGTGATGGGATATGGACTGCAGTAAGGGGCAGATTTCATATCTGCCCCTTACTTATTTCGCATAGAAACTGCTCTTTAAAACCAGGACGCTAAGCCACAGCACAATACCTAAAATGACGACGCTCCCTGCCAATAACGGGTATATCTGCATCTTTAATCCAATCATATACACAATCGTAGCTGCTCCGGTCACGAATATAGCTCCTACTATCAGCCAGGACGGAACATGGTGGATTACGGCTATCCCAATAGTTAATAAAAATAGCCCGCCCACCAGAAATGACATAAAATTGGGGTCCATCAGGTTAACAGGGTATTGCCCGCCACCCCAAATACATGTAATAACGCCTAATGCAATCAATACATATCCTAAAATTGCTAATCCCGACATATTCGTCTTCCCCTCCTTTATTAGATTTTCCTGAAAGTTTTTGTCACCTTTGACCAATTCATCAAGAGATAGATTAAATATCTCTGACAGCTTTAAGATTTTTTCAATATCCGGGTAACTGCTTCCGGTTTCCCATTTCGAAATTGCCTGGCGTGA
>JAFADI010000096.1 GCA_023424965.1 Bacillota bacterium | reverse complement strand
CGGCACCCTTTTATATTATGGATATTTACAATCCCTATCCCACAGGGCATCCGAAGCGAGCCCTGGCGGACGTCTGGCTTCCTCTTTTCAACCGGGAAATCCGCAGCGCGGCTTCAAATACGGCATTTAGAGTCACAGGCCTGGCAGAGGTATTTGCTGCATTCCAGGGACACGAAGAAGAATACACCTGGATTGACGAGTTCGGGGATATCCATCCGAACAGCATGGGTCACCATGCCATCTACCAGTGTTTTGCCGCTGTGACAAAACATTAGGTAAAAGCATCCATGATTTTCCTGAATTTTGTTTCGGTTAAAATTTCATGGGTGACGAACTTCCCTTTGTAGAAAAGGCTGTAAATGCTGAAGGCCGACGGAAGGCCGCCTGCCTGCTCCGCGCTGTCGATTTTGATGATCTCCAGGGGCATGCCTTCCCGGTCCGCCAGTCCCTTCAGCACCCCGTTGACGTAGTACTCGGTAAAGGGGCAGCGGTTTGAATAAAATACCGTCAATCCGTCTTTACCGATGACGGTATTTTCCCTTGCAGCCTGGTTGAATACGGGATTTACAGCATCAGGATTGTTTTTGTAAACCAACAGTTCAAAATACGGCGGTGCCGAATCACAAACGGCAAAACCATGCTTTATAAAGAATTTTTTATCGGCGATATAGGGCTTCTTTTTGCTGCTTGTAAGAACCAGGATTCCATTCTTATCCGCAGCGTCTTTCTTGCATTCGTCCAGAAGCCTTTTCCCATACCCCTTTCCCCCATACTGCCCCGCAACCCAAAAGCAGTTGACCGCCATGTAGCCGGGCGCAGTAACCGGCAGCCAGGCAATTTCCGCAGGACAGTATTCGATAAAAACCTTGTGGTTGACATTCAGCTTCTTGAATACATATCCCTTTGCAATTTGCCGCTTCAGCCATGCCTTTTTCTCCAGGTAACCGCCGTAGCTTTTTTTATCCGACAGGGCGCAGCAAATGTGTTCGGTGTCGATGTTTTCTTCATTGAGCGTTATAATTTCCATCTGATGGTCCATTGGCCAAACTCCTTTCACTGTTTCTTCCCCATCATAGCATAACAATCATGACAGCAGCATGTCATATTGCCAGAGGATTAATGACAAAGGAATTGAAAATTTTATCCCGCCGGATTATAATATAAATATACGGGGCATTGGCTCAGCTGGGAGAGCGTCGCGTTCGCAATGCGAAGGCCGTGGGTTCGAATCCCATATGCTCCACCACAATGAATGACGGTTGATGATTTGAACATTTTTTTCCGAAATGTCCAAATATCAGCCGTTATTTTCTATACCTAAACCCTTTATTTACGCGGTTTTGGGCGTTTTTGATTTTTGGAGATCGGTTTCGCATTCACAATTCAAAACCTTGAAGTTGAGTGATCAAAAAGTACAAAAGTGAACTTCCGAACATAAGTGTCTAATTTGCTCTGGAAGGTAACGTGTAACGGGCTATATAATTAAATTAAGCCTATGGTTTTAAGGTATAACGCTCGAAAAATAGGTTGTATTTATCCTATTTTGGGGGTATACTATTAATGGAGGTGTTAATTATGAAAATCAACACGAACAATCTGGTGTCTATCACTGAAGCTAATCAAAATTTTTCAAAAGTAGTCCGCAAGGTTGATGAGTCTGGGGTAGTGGTCATACTCAAAAATAATGTGCCTCGTTATCTGATTACGGAGTTTAGCCAATTTCAGGCAGAAGAATTGGCAGACGATGAAGATGTTAAAAATATTGCACAGCGTATTATTACAAAAAACAGAAGAGCTTTTGAGGAACTTGGAAAATGAAAAGATTAAGTAGGCCACACATCGTGCAACTACACAGCATGTTGCTATCGCAAACAGGTGGCTTAGAGGGAATCAGAGATGAAAATCTTCTGGAATCAGCAGTAAATGCCCCGTTTCAGACCTTTGGCGGCGAATATATCTATAAGACCACTGAAGCAAAAGCGGCAAGGCTTGGATTTTCCCTTATAAAAAATCATCCCTTTGTGGATGGCAACAAACGAATCGGTATATTGGTGATGATTACTTTCCTTGAGTTAAACAGCATATCTCTCACTTACACCGATGATGAGCTCATTGCACTTGGTTTGGGTCTGGCTGATGGGTCTATTGACGATAAAATGCTGCTAGACTGGATAATCAGCCACAATTGAATTATGGCATTGAATGACGGTTGATGATTTGAACATTTTTTCTGAAATGTCCAAATATCAGCCGTTATTTTTTTGCCTAAACCCTTTGTTTATGCGGGCTTGATCGTTTTTAGCTTTGGGGGGTTATCCCCATGTCCACCGCATAAACCTCTCAATTTAAGTGATCAAAAAATGAAAAATCTAACTTCTGAACATATTGGAAGCAACGGATTGAAAATATCGACTGCTTCCATTAACCTGTTGACACATAGAGCACCAAGTGTTATTATCAAGTAAGTACAGTAAATACAACGTATTCAGTTATGATAAGGTAGTGATTTTACGATTGAGAGTTATAATTAGGAACTCATCAGGCGTTCCGATTTACGAGCAAATCAAGGAGCAAATTAAAGAGGCGATTCTAAGCGAAGAGCTTCACGCCGATGATATGCTGCCTTCAATACGTCAGCTTGCCACCGACTTGAAAGTGAGTATCGTCACCACGACAAGGGCATACTCCGAGCTTGAGCAGGAGGGTTATATTTACAACCTGCAAGGTAAAGGCTGCTTTGTATCGTCGGTAGACAGCGAACTTGTAAGAGAGCAAATGCTCCGTAAAATTGAGAGCGGGTTCAGCATTGCGATTGGGGCGGCGAAAATCGCCAAAATCTCGCGTGAGGAACTGCATAAGCTGCTTGAATTTACGCTGGAGGGAAATCAATATGAATAACGCTTTGGAGGTCAGGAACCTCTGCAAAACTTATAATGACTTCTCGCTGGATTCCATTTCGTTCACCCTGCCCGCCGGATACATTATGGGATTCGTCGGACAGAACGGCGCGGGGAAAACAACGACAATACGTCTTATCCTGAATATGGCGAACCGAACAGGCGGCGAGGTCAAAATTTTCGACTCGGACAACATCGAGGACGAGTTGACTGTAAAACAGGAACTGGCGGCTGTTTTTGACGAAATCTTCTTTGTGGACGTGTGGCGTGTCCGCGAAGTTGAAAAAGTTGTAAAGGGGTTTTACAACGAATGGGACAGCGGGCAGTTCGCCGCTTATCTGAAAAAATTCAAGCTGCCTCCCGATAAAAAGGTCAAGGACTTGTCGCGCGGTATGAAATTGAAACTGATGCTCACGGTGGCGATGTCGCATAACGCTAAACTGCTCATATTAGACGAACCGACAAGTGGGCTTGACCCGGTGGCTCGCGACGAGTTGCTCGACATTTTGCGCGAATACATCTCCGATGGGGAAAAAAGCGTGTTTTTCTCGACGCACATCACATCGGATTTGGAGAAAATCGCGGATTACATCACGCTGATTGACAACGGCAAGATGTTCTTTACCGGCGCAAAGGACGATCTGGAAGCATATTTCCTCCTTGTAAAGGGCGGCGCTGACGACCTGACGGACACCCTGAAATCGCAGCTCATCGGATTGTCGTCAAACGCTACCGGTTTCAGCGGACTGCTTCCGTCGTCAAAGTCGGAAATGTTGTCAGACCGGCTCGTGACGGAAACGCCGACAATTGATGAAATTCTTGTGCGTATCAGCAAAGGGGGAAGCCGAAATGAATAGATTATACAGCGCCGTGAAACTGGACTTGTACACCGCAAAAGCTTCCTTCCCCACATTTGCCATCGCTATCATCGCCGTTATTTTCATTGGTGCGGCGACAAAACAGCCGTCAGTTATTACGGCGATAGCGATGATGTTTGCCACAGCATTAGGCAGCACGGTATTTCAGATAAACGAGAAAAACAACCTTGATAAGCTCTATGGCGTACTGCCGCTCAAAAAATTAGAACGGGTGCTGGCGCGTTATCTGTATGCTTTGATTTTGGGAATATGCTGTGCGGCCATTATGACGATTGTTGCCCTGGTTCTATATCGCGCTTTGAATATTACAATGGATACACTTCCTTTCCTTGCCGTTTCGGGATTTTCATTTGCGTACTATTGTTTTGCGGTAGGCATATCCTATCCGATCTTCATGCGATTTTCCTTTTCCAAAGCCTATATCTTTACGATAGCTCCGATTTTCCTGCTGTTCTTTCTGCTGATGTTTCTCTCCAAACAGCCGGGTTTTCTGACTGATATGGGCAAAGCAGTCCAATTCTTCTCTGCTCATCCGTATTTAATAATATTATGCTGTGTCGGCGTTGGGCTTGTTTTCTTGGCTGTTTCGCTCTCGATAGCCTACTCGCTGAGCAGGAAAAAGGAATTATAATAACTTATGACAAGTACGCCATTTCAGCAAAATGAGCACAATAAGAAGTTGAATATTGTCATCTTCGCTGGTGTTATATTAGGGCTAACAGTAAGACCACTGAAACAACAAGGGTCTCGCTGATTAAGCCCTATTTTTACGCTATTTTAATACACTCAACATGGTTACTTTAACTCAAAATGTCAGCCGTAAAAAACCGCATTTCATGGTTAATGCAGGAATAGATTTAATAAAATTAAATCTAAGCACTTTGGGGAAAGAGGTTTCAATTTTTGCTAATTTACATTTTTATTTGTTAATTTCTTAATATGTCGCGTTACTGCTAATTTTGCAAATTTATCACCAAGTTTTTACTTTTTCTTCCTCAAAAAGGTTGCATATAATATCCTAGTAGATTACAATAGAACATAAGTTTGGTATGGGTGGGAGGTATAATTGCATGGCAAAAAAGATAAATGTTATTGGTACAGAAATATCTGTTATTACCATCAAAGATAATGATTATATTTCTATTACGGATATGCTCAAAGCCAAAGACGGGGATTTTTTTGTTTCTGACTGGCTACGTAACAGGAATACAGTTGAGTTTTTAGGCATTTGGGAACAAATTTATAATCCTAATTTTAATTGTGGCGAATTCGCCATAATTAAAAGTCAAGCGGGATTAAATAGTTATAAAATCAGTGTAAAAGAATGGGTACAGAAAACCAATGCAATTGGATTAAAGGCAACTGCCGGGAGATATGGTGGCACCTATGCACATAAGGATATAGCTTTTGAATTCGGTATGTGGATAAGTCCGGAGTTTAAAATCTATCTGATAAAAGAGTTTCAGCGGCTTAAAGATGAGGAACAAAAGCAGTTTGGATGGGATATAAAGCGTAATCTGACAAAAATTAATTACAGAATACATACAGATGCTATTAAAGAAAATCTCCTTCCGCCTGCATTAAACAAACATCAAATAACGCAGATATATGCAAATGAGGCCGATGTATTGAATGTCGCATTATTTGGGATGACAGCAAAACAGTGGCGTGATAGTAATCCGGAGTTAAAAGGGAATATTCGTGATTATGCAAATGTTTCACAACTAGTATGCCTTGCAAACCTGGAAAATCTAAACGCATTATTTATTAATGAAGGCTTATCACAAGCGAAGCGTCTGGAAAAACTTAATTCAATTGCAATCAGCCAGATGGAACTTTTAATAAGAGATCACCTTGTTCTTTCTATAGAACAAAAAAACACTGTCGAAGAATAATTTTATCATTTGAAAAAGTTATGGAAAAAAGCGGAACCATCCAAATTGCAGCACAAATTGCGTTGGGCTATGGGTTTAAAGATATAGACGGAAAGCAACTTACGCCATTAGCTGCTTCGACATGCTGGCTACCAGTCTCCCGCTATATATAATTTGCTGTTTAGCCCTGCCTCGACACCAGTGTTTTTTGGTCTAACCTTCCACACCTTTTGTCAAAGTATAACGAAAAATGTCATTCTGAAAAGGAGTGACATTTTTTGTAATTATGTGATACAATAAGAAAACTTTATATGATGAGTAAAGGATGGTGCATTGTCCAGATGAAATTTCCACTTAAAAAAACTTGCTTCCTGCCTTTTGGTATGATATTTATCCTGGTTATCATTACAGCGCTTGTCAGCGGTTGCGCTGTTCAAAACGAAAACCGGTCTGAAACCTCCGCCCCGCCGGGCGCCGTGTCATCGCCACCGGTTTCCGCAACTCCTCCGGCAACATCCGGTGAGTCGTCCTCCGAATCAACAGGAGAGTCCAGGCGTTTCACCTATCAGGGACTTGAAATCGAGGTTGCAGGCCTTAAGAGCTATAGAAATGAAACGTACAAAGATGACGGAGGCAGTGAAGTCGAGCTGATCGTTATAAACTATTTACCCGGAGCAAAGCTGACAATTATCAAGCCGGATATGAGCGATGCATCGCTCTCTGCCGACGGGAAGCCACATGCAAAATGGGGAATAGACTATCAAAGCAAGCAGGCCACAGGAGACAAGTACCGGATAACGGATGAAACCGGCGTGCTTGATATCACACCGGATATGCTTGCAATTTATAATCTTGAGGCAAGCCTGTACGCAATCAAATTTGAAGCCTATACACCATAAGTGAGAACATAAAAGAGAGGACCCCCAGTGAAACCTCATTTTGGGCCTAACTTTCCATATTCTCATGCCACGGGCAAAAAGGGGACGCTCCTCAACAATCCGGCCAATATTGGAGAAAAGTTGAGGACTGTCCCCCATCTTATTCAAAAACAATCACACTCTTTACAATATTCTGGGCGTTTTTAAGGGTTTCGGCAAAGGCCCTTGGGGTATCCTCAAATCTGTACGTATCGGATATGATGCCGCTGATGTTGATTTTCCCGTCCGCAATTGCGGCAATGGTCGTCGGGTACAGGTTCTTATAACGGAAAATCGACTTGATGGTGAGCTCCCCGGTACTGACGGGGCCTATTTGCAAGCCGTTGACGGTGTCGGTGGCAAGCCCCACCCACACGATGGTTCCTCCCGGCTTTGCCGCATGTACCGTCTGGCAGAGGGTGGTGTTGGTCCCTGCACAGTCGATCACTACCTGGGCTCCCTTCCCTTCCGTCAAATTTTTTATTTCCTCCAGGACGTCGCATTCCTTTGCGTTTAAGGCAATGGCACCCATGCCCCTGGCAACGGCCAGCCGCTTTTCAATGACATCAACGACAATGACCCGGGTTGCACCGTATGCCTTTGACGCCAGAAGCGAGACCAGCCCGATGCAGCCTGCGCCGAAGACGACAACCGTATCGCCCAGTTTCACCCCGCCGGTCAGCGCCGCATTGATGCCGATGGCCAGGGGTTCTACCAGGGCACCTTCAACGGAGGAAACATTTTCCGGCAGCTTAAATGCAAACCGGGCCGGGTGGGAGACATAATTCATGAGACAGCCGCCATAGGGCGGCGTGGCAAAGAATTTTACCTCCGGGCACAGATTGTATTTTCCGGACAGGCAAAATTCGCAGCTTCCGCAGGGCACTCCTGGCTCCAATGCGACCCTGTCGCCCACCTTCAGATGTTGAACGCCGCTGCCGGCCTCAACAACGGTGCCTGCACACTCGTGGCCCAGAATGAAAGGAAACTCCACCACAAAATCGCCGATTTTTCCGTGGGAATAATAGTGGACATCCGAACCACAGATTCCTATGGCTTCCATCTTCACCAAAACCTCCTGCTCTCCGGGTTTTGGCACTTCCACCTCACGGAATTCAATTTTTTCAAGCTCTGTCAAAAATGCCGCTGTATTCTTCATAGAAACCTCCCATGGAATATTTTTAAGGCTTTATAAGGACCTTGATGCTTTGCTTGCCTGACATCACTGTCTCAAGTCCTCTGGCATACTCGTCGAGACTGAAGACATGGGAAACGAGCCGGTCCACTTTTACGATCCTTTTCTCAAGCGCGTTGATGGCCCTGTCAAAACAGTGGGTCTGGGCAAAAGAGCCGATTAATTTGTATTCGTTGGAGAAAATATCATAGGGGCTTACACTGATCCTGTCGGCTTCGTCGCATACGCCGTATACCACGATTTTAGAACCCTTTTTGGCGTATTTGAAACAGGATTGGGTCACGGAAGAAGCCCCCGTTGCATCAATGACGATGTCAAAGCCCCTGGGAAACATGCTTTTGATTTTCCTTTCGTGAACGCTTTCATCGGCTCGGTCCATGAGCACCGTCTGTTCTATGCCCAGGTCTTCAAGGATATCGAGCTTGAATCCGGATGGAGCCGCCACCACCACATTTCCCGCTCCGCCATATTTCAGCAGCTGCGCAAGAATGATTCCCGTAGGCCCCGCTCCAAACATCAGGATGTTGTCGCCGTTCTGGACATCGATCATGTCCATCCCATGGACGGCACAGGCCGTGGGCTCCGTAAAGGAAGCCGCTTCAAAGCTCAAACTGTCGCTGATCTTAAAAACCTTGTCCTGGTTTACGACCACATACTCTGCAAAGCCCCCCGGCCCTGTCACTCCCAGGGAATAAAAGTTTTCACAGTACAAAGGCTGATTCCTTCTGCAGTAGTAGCATTCGCCGCATAAAACCGTATTGTCGGCAACGACCCGGTCGCCCTTCTTAAAGGCAGTGACTCTGGATCCTGCCGATTCAATGGTCCCAGTAAATTCATGCCCGGGGGTGAGGGGGAATTTAGAGATGAAGGCACCGTTATGGATATGGACGTCCGTTTTACAGATGCCGCAGGCAACAACCTTTATCAGGACCTGATTTTCCCCGCATTTGGGAGTTTCCACTTCCAAAATCTCAAACTTTCTCGGTTCCGTATAAACCAAAGCTTTCATAAATATCCGTCTCCTTTCGTATTATCTTAGTACTGCTTTGATATGTAGGTAAAAGGCATTATTTATGGAGAAAAGGGTACGGTGCTTTGAAGCCTTTTTGGAATAAACAATGCCTTTTAACATCGTATAATTATGCTATTATTTTACCGCGCCCATGGACAATCCACGGACCAGGTACTTTCTCACAGCGATGCCCCCGATCAGCATGGGCGTTATGATGACCGTGCCCGTTGCCATGGCCTGTCCCCAGGCAATGCCCTGCTGGGTGATCAGCAGCGAAACGGCAATGGGAATGGTCTGTGTGCTTGAGCCGGTGAGGATGGAAGCAAAGATAAAATCATTCCAGGAAAACATCATGCATAAGACCGCCGTAGCCACCAATCCCGGCGTGGCCGCAGGGAGGGATATTTTCAGGAAGGTCTCAAACTTGCTGTAGCCGTCGATCATTGCCGCCTCTTCAATGGCGATGGGCACTTCCTTGAAAAAAACCATCATCATCCACAGTGCGAAGGGCAGGTTAAAGGTTATATAGGCATACACCAATCCCGTCATGGTCCCGATGAGGCCCAGTTTTGCAAAGATCATGTAAACAGGCAGAATCACCGCGGGAATGGGAGCCATTCTCGTGCTGATAATCCAAAAGGAAATGTCTTCTTTCCTTTTAAAGCTGCCCCGGGCAAGGGCATAGCCGCCAAGCGCCCCCAGTGACAGTGAGATCAACGTGGTCAGGACCGTTGCGATGGTGCTGTTGACTAAAAAGTGCAGGAAATTTCCTCTTTCGGAAAACATATATTGATAGGTCTCCAGGGTGGGGGTGAAAATAAACTTGGGGGGCATTGAAAACATGCCGGCTTCGGTTTTTAATGAGGAAAGGGCCATCCAGACGATGGGAAGAAGCGACCAGATTAAAGCCACCAAAACGGCGGTATACAAAATTGCGTTGATCAGTTCATTTTTCACATGCTTTCTTCCATTCGATGCAACCATTTATATTTCTCCTTTCGCCATTAATTTGACAAATACCTTGCCCAGCAGCGTGGTGACCACGACCATCGTCAGACCGAGTGCGGCGGCCTTCCCGAAGTCCTGGAACCGGAAGGCCACCTCCAGGAGATGAAAGCCGATAATTTTTGTGGAATCCGCCGGCCCCCCCTCGGTGGTAATTTTAATCGCATCCACATAGCGCAGAATATCCATGGAGCGTATCAGCGCGGCCACAAAAATGGTTTGTGAGGTCAAAGGCAGGATGACATACCGGAGCTTCTGAAAATAACTGGCCCCGTCGATCTCCGCAGCTTCCAGGGGGTCCTCCGGAATGGACTGCAGGCCTGCCATGACGATCAATAAAATCAGCGGGCTCCACTCCCAGGCATCCATGATAATGATGGCAGGCATGGCGGTGGCAGTGTTTCCAAGAATCTCCGTGTTATTTCCAAGCATTTGCAGCACCCAGGCATATAATCCATAGGTGGAATTCAGTACAAAACGCCCCAGCAAGCCGGATACAATCGGTGCGACAAATAAGGGGAGCATCAAAAGGGTCAGGAATATATTCCTTCTTTTGGGGATCCGGTAGAGCAAAAGCGCCAGGACCGTCCCCGCGACGATTTCCAGGGTAAGACCGCCGACGGCGAAAACAATCGTCCTGCCCCAGGATTCCCAAAACACCTCGCTTCTAAAAAGGTGAACCCAGTTTTTCGTTAAGGTAAACGTAGGTGAATCAAAGCCCAGCGTATAGTCCATAAAGCTGCTGTAGATCATGTAGAGCAGCGGAAAAATGCTGATGACCGCAAGCAGTATCAATGATGGCAAGAGCATCCAAAATTCCGTTCTATCTTTTTGTCTCATAGTGCTCCTCCTAAAGTGCTATATCGTTTAAATCAG
>JAFADI010000065.1 GCA_023424965.1 Bacillota bacterium | reverse complement strand
ATAATTCTTTTACCCCTTCTTTAAATTTTCCATAGAAGTCAGCCAGCACGTCCCCGGTCTTTTTAAAAAAAGCCCCGGCTTGTTCCGGAAAAGCATTCAGCTTGCTTTTTACATTCTCTGCAAAGCCAACTGCCGTCCTTCTTGTTTTTTCAGCGAAATTCCCGATGCTGGCCTTCACTTTCCCGGCTGTGCCTGATAGGGTATTTCCTATGGATGTATATACTGCATCTACTTTTTTGCCAATTCCACCGATAATGCTGCTTACACTGCTTGAAGCCGCCCCAATACCTTGATTTCGCAGGTTTCCGGCCTTGTCCAGCGCGGCATTTATTTTTTCGGGAATGTTGATCGCCGCCCTGCTGTTTACGGCAGCCACACCCAGGTTGCCTATGCTTGTCTTGTACCGGCTTATGAGCTGCTTTTCTTTTTCCTGCTGCTGCAGGTACGTGTCCGCCGCATTTTTCAATCCTCTTCCCAGCTCGTCACTTCTGTCCCGGAGCTCCCTGACGCTTTGCTCCGTCCTTTTTAATCTGCTTTGTAATTCATACACATTTCTGGTTACACTGCTATAGGAGGAGTACTTTCTTAAAATCGGTTCAAATTCTCTTTCTATCCGGCTGCTGGCTGTTTTGTATGTGTCATGAACCTCCTGGCCATACCTCCGGTAGTCATTGGACAAGCTATTCAAGACATCTATATTCACCTTGATATTCGTGCCCATTTCGACCTCAATTCCGCTTTAAGTGTCTAACGCCCTGTTATGTATAATTTTACATATACCTCTATTTTTTGTAAAACTTTATGGATAGATACGAACAAAACAACGTTGAACCTTGCCACAAAACGGGTGGTAAGCGCTCTACTCTTTTATGTTTTTTATTAAAATAAAGACGCAGCTTACAGTAATACGCTTCATTACCTTTGCTACGTCTTTCTTATCTTGCCATTTCTCTTCACCTAAGGATAGTTCTACCATCTCATACTTTCTGTCAAGACACAAAAACTGTCCCCCAATCAATTCGTGACAAATTCTTCTCCGCGCACAGCCGACACTTCAAGCTCCGACAGGCGCAGCATAATGTTGTCATATCCATTGCTGTCCTTCACCACTTCCACAGTTCCGGCAGCCTTGATCCATTCATCGGGCTTTGGCATATTTCCCTCATAGTCAAACACAAAGCCTACCTGGCCATCCGTGCCACAGCAGCCGGGGCTCCTCCTGTAGATGATGTGGTAGGTTTTACCGGCGTCCGGGTCCTGAAATTCCTGATACATGCCCTCCAGCTTTATGACTTTCCCCTTATAATCAGCCGCATTCATATAAATGTCGTCACACTGCTGAATGAACATTTTCTCTTTTATTTGCACCACTTTGGCGTCGGCCTGGACCTTTGGCTGCGAGGCAGGTAAAGCGTTCTGGTTACCGGCAGCCGCCTGATTTTTGGAGCCGTCCTCCGGAGCAGAAGTCTGCGCCGCTCCAGTCTCTGTCTTTGAAGCTGCAGCATCGATGCTTGACTGGGCTTTTGCACTGGGATCTGTCCCCGGGCTGCTATCCGGCGGAGCCGGCACCGGGGCGGATGGATTATCCTGTGTATCGGCGGCAGTCCCGGCCTTCGATCCGTCCTGTGAAAAAGAAGAGGGGGTAATTGCTGTATTTCCGTTGGTTTTATACCCCTGGGCCTGGTTTTGGGACGGCAGCTTCAAGCCGTTGATGGAACGGGCGCTGTTGGGCTGCTGGGCGCATCCGACGAGAATAATTAAAAGGACACTCAGAACGGGGAATAAGAATTTTTTCATGATCTCACCTCCCAACCTTTTTTCTTGAATATTCCCACAATAAAAAATGCACAAAATGCCGCAAGGTTAACGACAACGATGCTTGCCCCGGCAGGGGTGGAAAATGCAAAGGACATCACGATGCCAATGAAAAAGCAGATGACGGATAAAATTGCCGAACTGATCACAACGCTTTTGAAGCTTCTGAATATCCGCATGGAAGTCAAGGCAGGGAAAATGATCAGGCTGGATATGAGCATTGCCCCCATCATCCTCATCCCCACCACAATGACAAGAGCTGTCAGAAAAGCGATGAGCATATTGTAGTTGCCGGTTTTCGTTCCTGTGGCCTTCGCAAAACTTTCATCAAAGGTAACTGCAAAAATCCGGTTATAAAAAAGCACATACAGAATCAGGACGACAATCGCCACCGTGATGCTCAAATACAGGTCACCCTTGCTCATGGCGAGAATCGTGCCGAACATATAGTTGCACACATCGGAATTCATTCCCACCGTCATGGAAATGACGATAACACCGATGGCCAGGGCACTGCTGGAGATAAGGGCGATGGCGGCATCCCCTTTTATCCTGCTGTTTTCACTGATGCGCAGCAGCAGGAATGCGGCCAGCAGTACCAGCGGTATGGAAACCCCAAGGGGCGCAAGCTGAAGCGACATGGCAATTGCAAGGGTCCCGAAACCCACATGGGAAAGCCCCTCACCAATCATGGAGTAGCGCTTGAGTACCAGGCTCACCCCCAGCAGGGAGGCGCAAAGGGCCACCAGACTCCCCACAACCAAGGCCCTCATAATGAAGGAGTAGGAGAAAAGCTGCTGCAACAGTTCAAGCATTTTCAACACCTCCTAGCATGCGGTTACCCACATCGGTCTTTATATATTGCTCCGTCAAGCCGTAAAACAGAGAGGTCCTTTGCAGGTGCAAAATCTTATTTCCATATTTTACGGCACTTTTTATGTCATGGGAAATCATGATAATGGTGATGCCCCTCTCCCGGTTAAGTTCCTGAAGCAGCCCATACATTTCTGCCGCCACCACCGGGTCGAGGCCGGTGACCGGCTCATCAAGCATGAGCAGCTTCTCGGTGGCGCACAGAGCACGTGCTAAAAGCACGCGCTGCTGCTGGCCTCCCGACAAATCACGGTAGGCCTTCTTTTTAAGGTCTTCAATTCCCAGCAAATGAATGTTCTTATTGGCACGGTCCTTGTCTTTCCTAGAATAAAGGGCTAAAAAGCCATGTTTGTTCAGGCAGCCGGAAAGCACCACTTCAAAGACGCTGGCCGGGAAATCCTTTTGCACCACCGTTTGTTGAGGCAGGTAGCCGATTTCTGTCTGCTTCACTCCCTCAAAAAGAATTTGGCCGTCAGCAGGCTTTGACAGGCCCAGTATGCCTTTCATCAGCGTGCTTTTACCCGAGCCGTTTTCGCCTACGATGCAGAGATAATCTCCCTCCTCCAGATCAAAACCGACATTTTGTACAGCAAAGACGGAGTCATATTTCATCGACACATCTTTGCAGGAAACAATGGTCGCCACCTCACTCCAGCCCCTTTCTCAAGTTCTCCGCATTTTGTTTCATCAGGGAAAGGTACGTAACACCCGCCTCAAAGTCCGACTTTGTAACATTGTGGCAGGAGTTCAGCAGCAGCATCCCTGCCCCTGTCTGTTCGCTTACGGCCTTTGCCACATTCTGATTGCTGAGCTCCACATAGAATACATAGGGAATGCTATCCTTTTTCACCGTATCTACCAGATAGGCAAGGGTGGCGGCGCTGGCATCCGTCTGGTCGCTGCATCCGCCGAAGGCCGCGCAATAGTCAAGGCCAAACTCATCGACGAAATACCTGAAGGGAAATTTATCCGCTACCACAATTTTTTTGTGCTTGGCATTTTTGACGATGGAAGCAATTTCATCCCCAACCTTTTTGATCTCGCCGGTATAGCTTTTCGCGTTATTTCTATAAAAATCCGCATTGGCACTATCCCGTTCACACAGGGAATCCGAAATTGCATTGATCAATTTGACCGCATTTTCGGGCGAAGTCCAGATGTGCTCATCATATTCCGGCTCTTCCTCTTCGTCCTGGGAAGCGCCCTCCGTTGCTTCTTCAGCCTCCATCCCCTCCACCGTTTCCTCCTCTACGGCTTTTACACAATCCATCAACCGTAAAATCTTCATTTTGGATGTATCCATGGAACCCAGAATCTTATCCACCCATACATCACTCTCACCGCCAATATAAATGAACAAATCGGCGTTTTTAATCTTGAGGATGTCGGCGGGAGAAGGGTCAAAGGAATGGATCGATGCACCGGGGCTGACCAGCATCGTCAAGTTGGCCCTGTCGCCCACAATCGCCCGGGTAAAATCATACTGGGGGTAAATCGTCGCCACAATGTTTAATTTTCCGTCCGGCTTTTTATTCGCGGATTCACTCCGGGGGCCGCAGCCCAATAAAGTCACTGCCAGAAGCGCAGTCAAAATCAGCGTTGCTATAAATTTTCGCACGCAAAAAACCTCCTGTCAATTTTGTGTTTTCAACAGTGAACACATGCCAAAGGAGGCCTCAATTATTCATTTGGACCTTTAATTGTACGAGGGTGATTTTTATCCTGCTGGAGTGCTCCGCTTCGAAGTACATCAAGGGCAAAAGGCTGGAAAAAGCAAAAGCTGCGCCCAGGATGAGACAAAGTCCCGCCAGGTTGTTTAAGCTGTGGATACAGTCGCCGATATGCGCGCAAACGGAACAGCCTTCGCCGGTACAATGATGATCGGCGTGGGAAATGATAAATCCGACAGACAGCAGGATGGTTGCGGCAATGCAAACGAAAAGAAGTGCAGCTACAAATCTTTTTGCAGTCAAAGAGTCTTTTCGCATTGTCTTCCCTCCTTCTCCCACAGGTGAAAGCATTCATTTCCTTTGCATAAATTATAAATCTATATGAGAAGAAAGTCCACATTATGAAAATATTTTCAACCTTTTTCATAAGAAAGTCCAGTTTCAGGGCACCTTGGGAAACCGGTCATGCATCCCTCAACACCTGCAGCAAATAATTGTCCGGCTTTACGATTCTCACCCCCTCCGGTACGGTGATGCTCCCCGTGATGTTGCCGTCTTTTTCCTCCCATTCTACTTTTATACGTCCCAGCCTTGTGGGAAATTCACCCCTGCCCCAGCCTTGCCAAGCCTCCGGATTGTCCAGAATCAATACGCCTTCACCAAGCCTTGAAATATCCACGCCGAGTACCGCTTTAGGCAGCAGATATGCAGGGGACGCCCCCCAGCCATGGCATAAGCTGACGGGAGGTGCCTCCCAGAGATAGGTGGGCGTGTTGCCCTGATAGGTGCTGGGAATGGTGCAGTGGGGCGTAGCTTCGTCAAAGGTCTCCCACCATGTGGTGGCGCCTCTCGAAAGCATTTCCCCCCAATAACGCTTCACCAGCTCCATTGCCTCCCGGTTCCTTCCTTTCCCTAAAAGGACCTCCAGAACGATGTGCTGGAAAAACGGTCCCCTGATCGGCGGCAGCAAATGGTTTTTATAATCGTTGTCTAAAAAGCAATCCGCCTCCCGGGGAGTCATGGCGCCGCACCATACCGCCAGAAAATTCGTCTGAAGGGAATAATGCTCCGAAAGCCTGGTTCCAACCATGCAATCTGCAAACAATCCTTTTTCTCCTACCCACAAATACTTGCGGATATTGTTGAACAGTGCCTGGGCCTTCCGCTTGAAAATCCGTGCCGCTGTATCCTTGCCCATTTTTTTCGCAATTTCCGCCAGGCTTTTCAGGGCCTTATAATGGAGAAATGAAATGGCGGATACCTTATCCCGCCGGTCCACGTCCTCCGTCCAGTCGATGAAGCACCACCAGCCTTGCCGGTCTGCACGGCTGAACAGCCCGGTTTCATCAAGCTGCGCATCGAACCAGGCAACGAGCTTCTGGATATTCCCCCATAATTCAAGCAAGGTTTCCGTATCACCGGAATAGTGATGGTAATCTACCACACCCAAAATCCAATAGGCACAAAAATCCGGAAGCAGAAAACCGTTTGCTTCCGGCCCTGTACCCGGGATGGAGCCGTCCTGGTTCTGAATTCTCGCCCCCTGGAGCAGGCATTTTTTCAAAAGCTGCGTGTCTCCAAAAGCGCTGTAAATCGCTTTGCCCATCACCACGGCATCGGCAACCCACAGTGCCTTTTCCCTCCAGGGACAATCCTCCAGGTGCTCCTGGCTGTTCATCAAAACAGTATACCTGCTTGTTTCCCATATGGAATTCAATAAGGGGTCTGCACATTCAAAGGAACCCTTTTGCCTGAAATCATAATGGACGGCTTCAAAGGCTATTTCCTTCATTGTTACCGGCAGCGGCGCGGCACACAAGCTGAGCTGCATAAAACGGCAGGCCCTTCTGCCGAAGGGCTTTAACTCATTCAGTCCCCTTTTCAGTATAAAGGCATCAACGTATTGCAGCTCCAGTGACTCACCGTATGCAACCCTCAGGACACCGCCCTCCGGAGCCTGGATCTTAATCATGGGCCTGCCCACAACCTCCCGGTGGAAATCAAATACCATTCCCGGCATGGAACCGGGGACCGATGCATCGATAACCGTTTCTTCCGGTGGTTCTCCCCTTATCGTTCCGAAATTTTCTTCAACTCTGACAATCCCACGGGGACGGATGGTCTGGCTGTACAGCGGGGGAATTTCCCCCGGAATCAGCCTGGGGAATACATGGCTCCCGTTGTGCGCCTTGAAAAGCACCTGTGCATTTTCCCATAAACTTGCATCGTACTCTGCCGTCCTCCACCCATCTTCCTCCGGTACGATGTAAATCTCCTTAAAGCCACCCCACCTGCTTATGCGTTCTGTTTTTGTGCTCCACCTGGGAGAATGCCGGCACTTCCAGGTTTCATCGGTGATGAGGAACGTCCTTTCCGGCGTCTCCACCTGGAGAATAAATCCGGCTTCGCCCTGCATCTGGCCCGTGACAATGTCACTGCTGCCAAAATGGTAACAGACGGCGGCAATTGTGTTGATGCCGGCTTGAATGCATCCGGATATGTCATAGGTATCAAAATATTGCCATTGGTCGGAACAGGGAGAGGGCCCCCTTCCCACGCAGGCCTGATTTATATACAGGACATATTCGTTTCTGGCCGAAATGTGGAGCTTGACCTCCTTGTCACTTCCATCCCAGTGGAACACCCTTCTGAAATCCACATAGCTGTTGCTGAGCCCGCTCGAATTTCCCGCCCAGATCCAGTTCGCCTGCCAGCAGATATTCATCCCAACCAACCTCCAGATTGTTTATTTTCATTCACACGGAGCTTTCAGCGGCAAGTCCAGCCAGGCAAGGCCAATGTCCCTGTGACAATGGGAGATCCCCTCCCCGGCCAGACCGTCATAGAGAACGGCAAGCCGATCACCGGCCCTTATGACGGAAGGCAGTCCCACAATCTTCTTGGACCAGGTGCAATTTTCGCCGTCCAGCACAATTGCTTTATCCGATGCATCCCAGCGGTTGATGTCCTTGGACCAATAGACCCAGATGGCATCGGTGTATTCTCCTGAAGGCTCCTCCACGCCCACATGGTTGGTAAAGAGAAACCAGGTACCGGTCTCTTCCTCATAATACAGGGAGGAGTTCTCAATCTGCTCTTCCAGCGGCAGGATTGGATTTGCATCGATCTGCCATTTACCGTCCAAGTCCCTCGTCCTGGCAATGCCCAGGGTCCTCTTCACACCCACGGGGGCCGCATCTCCCGTAAAAGAACCGGTGGAAGCGCTGAAAAACTGCAGGTACTCGCCATGATATTTTATAATTTGTCCGGGGCTGGCTGTAGAACAATAATAACTGGCAGCAGCCGTCCTGAAGGGGGTGACCTCCCGCTGTTTTACCCATGGGCCGCGGGGCGACGGGGCAACCGCCTTCATGGTGAGATAAGGGAATGCGGGGACTCTTTCAGGTGCAGGGGACGCATTGGGCGTACCCAGATAAAACATATGCCAGGTCCCGTCTTCAAAATAAGTGGTTCCATAGGATGCGGATTTTGAATCCTCCTCCCCTGGTTTTCCCATTTCCAGGACTGTCCCATGCTTCTCCCAATGGACCAGGTCCCTGCTGGTGGCCAAAGCACACAGCCATCCTTTTTCAGAATCTGCAGCGTCATAGTGCATGTAGTAAATTCCGTCATGCTCCCAGGCAAAAACATCCCTTGCGCCAAAGTTGTCACACCCGTCTCCATGCCTGAGCACCACCCCGTGGTCTTGGGCGGGCAGCCGCATAAACGCGCCGGGCCGGTTGTCCGGATACGGCTTTCTTCCATTTGTTCCCTTCATAATAAAAACACCTCGATAATGAAATTGACAAGCACATAAAAGGGCTGAAGGAAAATTGTCACCCGCTTCAGCCCTTTGAACCATAAACTCAGTTGCTGGCAGTCAGCAGGTAGATTTCAGCCATATTGAAGCTGCCTGTCGTTGATCCCGGTTCCAGGTCAAACCTGATCCCTGTGATTGTGCCCGTCCAGGCGGCTGTCGCCGACATGTCGAGGGTATAGGTTTTAAAGGCAGCATCGTTGGCTGTGATGGTAAAGATCTTGCTTTTTGCTTCATCCCATGAATTGCTGGCACTTGTCTTGAAGTAAAGCTTTCCCTGGGTGGACGCCGTGTTGTTTTTCATTTTTATGATCACCTGGTTTTGCGCGCTGTTTATACTTGTGGAACCGTTTACGATGTAGGGGTCCGTCCCGGTTATATTGTATAGGGTGGAGTCGGGCATCGGCGTGATATCCACATCAGCACAGCTGTTGGCGGTAAACCCGTCTCTGGAAGGGTCCTCATTTGTCAGCTTGAAGACCGTACGGTCCGTTCTGGTAGCCGGGGTTACAGGAACAAGCTTTACTGCATCTCCGATGGTGTACCCACCGGCAGCCGCTGTCAGCCTGACATATGCCGAAGTACCCCTCTTCAGCGTATACGTTCCCAGAAGATTCCATTTCCCTCCGTTTGCCGTCTGATTTACCGGCACATTGTAGGAACCGGTTCCGTCATAGACCGTATATGTGGCGGCGGATGCATGGGTGGGGTGTTCCGTCCACCACGCATATACATTATACTGCTGGGTGGTGGGTATTACAGGATTGAACGTCATTGCCGCCCCGCTTCCCGGTGCGGCACACTTTGTGCCGTACATGAACGGGGACTGGTCCGAATAGGAGGATGCCGGCAAGGTCGTCCAGGTTCCGGTGTAGCTTGTTGAAGCCGCATCGTAGTCATCCACAAGGATTGTGTCGGAAACGGCATTTATATTTCCCGAGTTTGCAATGCTTCCACTGATGTTCACCAACCCCTGGCCCTTCTCAAAGATGCAATTGGTGACCGACGAGCTGGCATCCGGAGTGACGGAAACATAGATTTCCCCATTGTTGAAATTCTTTAACTCATCCTGGATAAATATGCACCGGTTGACGTCGGTATTCCGATTGGCGCCGTTTGTGCCGAAATACATGACACCGGCAGAATGGTTATTCTTAAAGATGCAATCCTGAACCAGGATATTTTCATTATTGCCTTCAAAATCAAGGCCACAGCCGTCCACCAGATTCTTTTGGGAGCCGATAAATTCGCAATTGGACACCGTTATGTTCTTACAGTCCTGGATGCCCCCTCCGCACGGACCATAGCTGTAGGGCGACTCTCCGTTATTTGTTGAGACAACACCGGTGACCGAGCCTCCATCGGTGCCTTCCATCCACCAGCCGAAGGTTCCCCCCGCATTGCTGGAATTTGACAGGCTTATGTTCTGGTAGTTGACCTGGGTTCCGTCGGGATACCGCTCCCAGGAGTTGTTTGACCTCCTCACGGGCATAAAAAGACACTTTGTTCTCACACCCCTCAGATTGCTCAGGCTGATGTTTTTCCCCCGGATACTGTTATCGCCCTGGTAGCTGTCTCCCGTCAGAATGACTCCCGCAGAGTAGGAAACCCTGAAATGCACGGAATTCTTTATTGCCGGATTTGTCCCGTCCGGCTGGTCATTGGAAAAGAAATCAATGCCGTCAATGTCGGCAAAATCAATGTTGGTAACCGTTGTCCCATCGTTGGTACGTCCCGCATTGTTCCACAGGACTATGCCGCCCTGGGCATTGGACAATGTCAGGTCTTGAATCCTCCAGCCCGTTGGATTCTGTATAAATACACAGAAATAATCCTCATTCGCTCCGCTGCTTTCATCAAAGCCCGCCACCAGGCCCCTCCAGCTTGAGGGATTTGAGTTGTATTGTGAATAGTTGGGCGTATAGGAACCTCTGATCACCGGCTTGTCCCCTGTCCCATAGGCACCCAGTACAATGGGATTGCCCGGGTCTCCGCTGCTTCCGTTTCTAAAGCCGGTCCGGTAATAATTATGCGTCCGTGTCGAACTGTAATACCCGTCATCATACTGGATGCCGTCACTTGTCCAGGTATCCCCGCGCTTCAGCAGTATCTGGTCTCCAGGACCATAGGCCTGATTGGACGCCCTTACAAGTGTCTTCCATGGAGTACTGCTACTGGTGCCATTGTTGCTGTCATTTCCCGTGGAGCTGCTTACATAATAGACCGTACCTGCCGCATGTGCGGTCATCGGCACTCCGATGACGGTAACCGAAAAAATCAAAACCACTACCATCCAGAAACTTAACAACTTTTTTAACACAATTTTTCCCTCCCAATCACATTTTTATTTCACTGCCTTTATATCAAAAGCCGGACCTCTTTGAGCTTATAAGAAGCCGCTTTCAACATTCCGATCATCCTTTTACCGCCCCGGCGGAAATTGCTTTAACGAATTGGTCCTGCAGGGATATATAAAATATGACGACGGGCAGCGTGGTCATCACCATGCCTGCGAACACAGGGCCATAGCCATAGGTAAATACTTTTGAACCCAGATCCACGATCCCGATGGGCAAGGTAAACAACTTTTTGTCCGAAACGGAAACCAATGCCCACAGGTATTCATTCCATATGTTTAGAAAAGCCAGGATGGATACCGTCGCCAATGACGACTTCACCAGCGGCATCATTATTTTCCACCAGAGGCTGTACTCCCGGCAGCCGTCAATTTTCGCAGCTTCACTTAACTCCTTCGGTATTCCGTCAAAGGCACTCGTCATGATCAGCATCGTCAAAGGGATAATTCCGCATACATAGGGCCCGATGAGTCCGCTGTAGCTGTTGAGAATCCCTAGATCCCTGCAGATGAGGTATACAGGGAAAGTAAGCATCGGCGAAGGCAGGAAAAGGACGATGACGAGCAAAACCGACAATAATTTTTTCCCGGCAAACTGCAGCTTGGAAAAGGCATAGGCCGCAAGAGCGCATGCCAGCACTCCGATAACGATGCTCACAGCCGTAACGATCAAACTGTTTTTATAATAAAGCGAAAGGTTCGCCTTTTGCCATGCAGTCAAATAGTTAATCCACCGGGGCTCCAGGGGTATGGAATACTGGTTTTTATAAAATTCCATGTCTGTCTTCAGCGACTGAAGCACCATCCATAACAAAGGATACAATGATATGATCGCATAAAAGCCTGCTATAATCGAAGCCATGATTCTTCCTATACTTTTTCCTTTCATCTGTGGCCATCCCCTTCTTCCTAGATGCTGTCATCACTTAACCCAAGTTTTTTCATAAGCATTACAAACAAATATACAAGTCCTCCCACAATGAAGAATATTTCTATTCCCACGGCATTGGCATACCCGTACTGGTAGAATGAAACCGCCAGTTTGTATACATAAACTGTAGCTATCTGGGTCACATTGCCGGGACCACCCTGTGTCAAAACCCAGACCATGTCAAAAGCTCTGAAATCCGTGGCGATGACGTAAATGACCAAAATGCTGATAACCGGCATCATATAGGGTAAGACGATTTTTCTCAGAATATCCATTTCCTTTGCCCCGTCGATCCTTGCAGATTCAAATAATTCCTCAGGGATCCTCAGCATGCCGGAATAGAGAATCAGCATGATGAAGGGGATGACTCTCCAGACCCAGGACGCGATTACCGATCCCATGGCAAGGTCCATGCTGCCCAGCCACATGCCTTTAAGGCTGTCAAGGCCCATGGATCCAAGGATAGAATTGAGCAGTCCCTGGGTGGGCTCATAGATCTGCCTCCATATCAGTCCGGCGACGGCAACGGGTACGATGGCGGGAATGTACAGGGCTACACTGTAGAACTTCCAGGCTCTGATCCTGACGAACAAAAGATAGGCCAGGAAAAAACCGACGAGGGTTGATATCAAAACATCAAGTACAACCAGCTTCAGTGTGTTGTAAATAGCCCCGTACAAATCCGCATCCGCCACACTGGCGGCGTAATTGCCCAAACCGATGAAATCCTCCAGGGGCCCAATCCCCGAATAGTCATAAAAACTCATCTGAAGAGCTTTAAATATCGGTATCACCAAAAAGAGAAAGAAGAAAAACATGGCCGGAAAAATCATTGAATATGCCGTCATATGCTCTTTGAATGCTTTGTGGCTAATGCCTGTTCTTTTAAATTTATCCGCCTGTTTCCCACGCGCAAGTTTCATTGATGGTCCCCCCATTAAAATGGCGGGGCTGGAAATATTGTCAATACCTCCAACCCCTTGTTCCCAAATGCTTATTTCAATCCTTTTCCTACATCCTATTTCTTGTTTTTCTCATAGAATGCCTGCAGTTCTTTTGCGATTGCTTCCGGAGACTCACCTTTTAATAGCAGTCTTGGGTAAAGCTCTTTATCCAGTTTGTCCTTAAGCTTCGAATCGCTGGCAAGGGGCGTCTGCTCCGTCATAAAACCGCCGGAGGATGCATCGGCATAGGCCTTCATGATGGGATTGCCCGCCGGAGGAGTATAACCGACGGTGCTGGGTACTACATTCTGAGGTGCGAGTGCCTGGAACACCTTTTCCGAAACCATGTATTTTGCCAGTTTGACAGCCGCATCCTTGGCTTTTGTTTCCGCACTTATGGCGACAATATTGGGAGCTCCGCCCAACCCTCTGTTTGGCGTTACGCCTTTCATGGCAGGCAGCGCAAATGCATCCAGCTTGACATCCTTTGGAGAATTGTTTATCAGGTAGGTCACGAAATTCTCAGGCACAACATAGAATTGGGCAAGTTTGCCCTGAACGAACAGCGCCTGGGTTTCCTCTATCCCGTTTGAAAAACCTCCGGGATCAAAATGGCCTCTCTTCCACATATCCTGTACGATTTTCAACGCGTCTACAAACCCGGCATCCGTAAACTTGACATTGCCGGCTGCAAAATCTTCCGCTTTTGCATCACGCATCGTCTGGTCCAGGGCCATCCTATACCACCAGTCCCCCCATACCTTTCCCGTAAAGGACAGAGGAATGACGCCAGCCTCTTTCAGCTTGTCGTTGTTGCTTAAAAATTCATCCCAGGTTTTAGGAACAGTAATGCCAACCTTGTCAAAAATATTCTTGTTGTACACAACGGCAACGGAGATGGCACCAAAAGGAACTCCGTAGGCTTTATCCCTGAATTCGGTGGGAAGCTGGGATGCAACATTTGTCATAAGCGAGGTCTGTATCGTCTCTCCCCATGCCGTAGCTTTGTCATAGGCGGGCTGCTTCAGAATATCCGATAAATCCATGAGCTTTTTTTGTTTTGCAAACTCAGCAAAGGTTTGCGATTGAGCCCCAAAAACATCCGGTGTTTCCGAGGACGCAGCCAGCATCTTCAATTTATTCGGATACTGGTCGATGGCCACATATTCCATGTTCAGTTGAATATCCGGATTTTCGTCTTTGAACGCCTTCATGACATCATCGTTGACATAAGACCACCAATGCATGAACTTGATTTCCGTTGGTGCCGCCTGGGCTTTGTCGGGAGCCTTTTCTTCCGCCTTTGCCGCTTCCTTGGGTTCTACAGGCGCATTATTCCCCGCACCGCAACCGGACATCACCATACTTAATGCCAGAATAACTGCAAGTGTAAGCATTAACCGCTTTTTCATCATGTTCTCCTCCATAAATTCAGTTGATTGGGGCCCCTTCCTCACAGTTTTATGATACATCACCGTCAACTTCTTTTAAATACGACAATCATCGCTTTTTAAGGTGGAATATTTTCACCGGTGTGTTTTTTATTTATCCGGTTTCCATTTACGCTTTTTCGTGATATAATTGCTATACTCACAATGCCCTCCTCCCTCACAGGTTTTACAATCCATCTATATAAAGGATAATACTATGCTTTTAAAAGATTTGAGCCTGAAAAGAATCGGCATTGAAAAAGTTCTTTTTTTCTCCTATATCCTGGTCATTTTGCCGGTGCTTGTTGTCGGCATCATTATGAGTTCCTATTTCGTGGATAATTACAAGCAGGAGCTTATTTCATCAAATATGCAGTTTGTCAATGAGTTTCAGTTGAACATGGACTACAGCATAAAAGAAATCATCGGCATGTCCTTGACCATTTACTCAAACGGCGAATGCATTGATATATTGAGCAAGCCCAAAGACCGGGACGAGGTTGACAAGGTCGCAGACTTCAAAACCTTTAACAACTACATTCAAATGCTGATATACCGGAATTTTATGTCCGGGGTATATATCTATACCTATGACGGCCAATACTATTTCGGCAACTGCAATACCGGCATCTTCAATATCGACGAGACATTAAATTCAAGCCCATGGCTAAAATCAATCATACCGCAAAACAGCCGCGACTTTTCATTTCTTGCAACTCACCGGCCCAATCAACTGATCGGCGGCAGCCCTGTATTTTCAATCGTGAGAAATATTAAGGAAAACACCACCGGCAGGCAATTGGGCATCATGCTCATCGACTTGAACCCCGAAATGCTGGGAAGCACCTATAAATTCCCCGACGGGAATTCCAGCAGGACTTTCATCGTGGCCGATTCCCAACGCTCCATCATTTACCACACCGACAGGAATAAAATGATGACGGCACTATCGGATAAAAAATATGACGCCGTGTTTCTCAATGAAAAAGGGTTCTTCACCTTTTCGGACAGCGGCATCGACTACCTGGCCTCCTACAGCACTTCCAAACTGACCGGTTGGAAGGTCATGGCCGTGACGCCGCTGGAGTCCGTCATAAAAAAAGCGGACATTCTCCGGAGCTCACTGATTTGGCTTGCTGTCCTATCGCTGTTGTTTGCCATTCTATTCTCCCTGTTCTTTTCCCGCTATATAAGCAATCCGTTGAAAAGCCTGACGGCCAAGATGAAGTCGGTGGGAACGGGCAATTTTGAAGTAGCCTATGCTCCAAAGGGCACCAAAGAGGTCTATCTGCTTGGGGAAGGCTTTAACTCCATGATCGAAAAAATAAAAAACCTCCTTAAAAACGAATTCCAGTTGAAGCTCCTTAAAAAGGACGCCGAATTCAAGGCGCTTCAAGCACAAATCAACCCTCATTTTCTCTATAACACCCTAGAATCCATCAGCGTCCTGGCAGAGTTGGAAAAGGTTCCGGGCGTTGGAAAAACCTGCAGGCTCCTGTCCAACATGTTCAGATACAGCATCAGCACCAAAACCGACGTCGTACCCATCCGGAACGAGGTGGAACACCTGCAGGACTATCTTTCCATCATAAAGCTGAGATTTCAAGATACCATTGATTTTGACGTGCGCATCGGCGGCGAACTTTATGAATATGAAATCATCAAGCTGGTGCTGCAGCCCCTGGTGGAAAATTCAATCAATCATGGCTTAAGTGATATTTCGTCAAAAGGCATCATTTGCGTGGCTGCTTCAAAAGACGGCGGTTCAATCAATATCTCCGTGTCCGACAACGGCAGGGGGATGACGGAGGAAAGGAAAAACAGCATTGTCGGTACGCTCAATGCCATCAACAGTACAAATGTATGGGAAGCCTGGCAGGACAGCAGCACAAGCATCGGACTGCGGAATATCCATTTGAGGCTGACATCCCATTATGGGCAGGGTTATGGCATCGTATCCATCGAAAGCAAGCCGGAGGAAGGGACAAAAATATGCCTTTCCATCCCCGCCATAAAAGTTCAAAGGAGGCCCTTCAATGTATAAAGTGATTGTCGTTGATGACGAACCCTTAATCCGCCGCGGACTGCGGGAGAAAGTCGATTGGAATTCACTGGGCTTTGAAATCGCGGGGGAGGCTGCCAATGGACTGGATGCACTAAACCTTTCAGCTTCCGTTCATCCCGACATTATCATTACGGATATGAAAATGCCGGTCATGGATGGCATTAAATTGCTGGAAGCAATAAAAAAAACCCCTCTCAAGACGAGGGTGATTGTGGTAAGTGCCTACTCAAGCTTTGATTATACCCACGCCGCAGTGAAATGCGGTGCCTTTGACTACATTCTGAAGCCCATCGACGGTAGTGAGCTTGCGGAGGTTCTGTTGAGAGCCAGAGCCTCCATCGAATCCGAAGCCCGGGGAATTGGCGAATCCCCGGCCGGGATACGGCAGCCCATCCCTGAAATAAAGGAAAGATTTCTCAAAAGCTTTTTTTCTTCACAATTGATCAGCGAAAATAACCTTGAATCCCAATTCGCCGACCCGGACCTGTCCCCCAGCCTGAAAAAATACATCTGCCTGGCCGTCATGATCCCGGAATTGACGGATATCGTAAAAGCGGCCTTCGATGAGTATTATGACAAGGCCTTCATTTGCATTACGCGGCTTATCCAGAACCTTGCCCTGAAGCAAAGCTTTTCGGTATCCACCTTCCGGAGCAACATCTATGTTTACAATTTCTATGTGATTCTCGGCTTCGAAACAGATGACCCGGCAACGGCGGATACCATTGAAATCCTCAAAAATGACCTGGAGACATTTTTGAGGAGCAGTGTCATTATCGGCGTCGGAAAAGCGACCGGCAGCCTTCATGAAATAAATATTTCCTTTACCCAGGCCCTGGATGCACTGAGCTACCGGCGTATCGTCAATGACAGCTGCATCATCTTCAGTGATGATTTGAGCCGCCGGAATTTTACCCTGATCCATTATTCCTCCGAAAATGAAAACGCCTTTCTCACCTCCCTCGAAATATGCAATTTTGAGGAGATGGAACACAACATGTATCAGCTGTTCGACTGCATAAGAAATATCGGGGACATCTCTTTCCGGCAAGTCTATAAGCTGTTCAGCGAACTGCTCTTTCTCTGTGACAGGGTCCTGCGGAAATACGATATCACTCTGGAGCAGATCTTCAAGGAGGATATCACTTCCATCGATTACATCGCCTGCAAAGGCTCCCTCCCGCAGCTGGAACAGTGGTTTTCAGGCGTCGTTTTCAACATCATGCGGTTCATCATGGACAAAAAATCCTCAAACATGAGCAATGTGGTGGATGAGATAAAAGTCTACATCGAAACCCATTACTTTGAGGATTTGACGCTGAATGACCTGTCACAAAAATTCTATATCAACAAAAGTTATCTCAGTGCGTTGTTTAAAAAGCGTGTGGGGCAAACCTTCGTGGATTATTTGACATCCGTTCGGATGAATAAAGCTTCGGAGCTGTTATCGGGCAGCGGCAAGTATAAGGTGTATGAGATTGCCCGGCTGGTGGGGTATTCCGATGAAAAATATTTTTCAAAGCTTTTCAAAAGGATTAAGGGTCTTAACCCGGAAGAATTCCGCAGGCTGTAAACGGCATTGCCGCCGGAAAATCCGCTGGTGTCCCGGATTTTCCGGCGGTAGACGCATCCGGTTGAGAACTGTCCCCAAAATCACACACGGATTTTCAGTTCATCTCCCTCCACGTCCATAGAAATCTCCTTGCCTTCGCTCACTTCGCCTTTGATGATCCTCCTGCCGATTTCCGTTTCGATGAATTTCTGCATATACCTTTTTACCGGTCTTGCACCAAATACAGGGTCATAGGCCTTATGAGCCATATATTGCTTTGCCTGCTCCGACACCTTAAGCCCTATGCGCCTGTCGTCAAGCCTCCTCTGAATATCCTTCAAGGCCAGGTCAATGATTTTAACGATTTCCTCTCTCCTCAAAGGCTTGAACAGGACAGCCTCGTCAACACGGTTTAAAAACTCCGGTTTGAACTGCCGGTTGAGCTCTGCCATCACCAGTTCTCTCGTCTCCTCGCCGATTTCGCCATTTTCACCAATGCCTCTCAAAAGATACGGACTCCCAAGGTTGGAAGTCATGATGACGACGGTATTCTTGAAATCCACCGTCCTTCCCTGGCTGTCGGTAAGCCTGCCATCGTCCAGAAGCTGCAAAAGCACGTTGAATACTTCGGGATGGGCCTTTTCAATCTCATCAAAGAGGATGACACAGTAAGGCTTTCTACGCACCGCTTCGGTGAGCTGTCCTCCTTCCTCATAGCCCACATAGCCGGGAGGAGCGCCAATGAGCCTTGCCACCGCATGCTTTTCCATGTACTCGGACATATCGATCCGCACCACATTGTCGTCGCTGTCAAAAAGAGCTTCGGACAATGCTTTGGCCAGCTCGGTTTTACCGACACCGGTGGGACCCAGGAAGATGAAAGAGCCGATGGGCTTTCTGGGGTCTTTCAATCCCGACCGTGCACGGATAACTGCGTCACTCACCGCCGACACCGCTTCCTCCTGCCCTATCACGCGTTTGTGAAGCGTTTCCTCCAGGTTCAAAAGCTTATCCTTTTCATTTTCCACAAGCCTTGTCACGGGAATTCCCGTCCACCGGGAAACAATCTCCCCGATCTCCTCCTCGGTGACCTCTTCCTTTAAAAGCACGTTCTCGTTGGACTTCTTGCGCTGCTTTTCTTCTTCGAGATTCTTCTGTAATTCCGGCAGCTTGCCGTGCTTTAATACCGCCAGCTTGTCAAGGTCATAGGACCTCTCCGCTTCTTCAATCTGCCGTTTGATTTCCTCAATCTGTTCTTTTATCTCTTTTTCTCTTTTGATGTTCTCTTTCTCCAGCTCCCATTGAGCTTTCATCCTGTCGGATTTGTCCTTCAGGGATGCAATTTCCTTCTCCAGGACTGCCAGTCTTTCCCTGGAGACCTGGTCTTCTTCCTTCTTAAGGGCCTGCCGTTCAATTTCCAGCTGCATGATGCGCCGCTGGATCTCATCCAGCTCGGTGGGCATGCTGTCAATTTCCGTCCGTATCATGGCGGCCGCCTCATCCATCAGGTCGATGGCTTTGTCCGGCAGAAAGCGGTCGCTGATATACCGGTTGGACAGCACGCTGCAGGCAATAATGGCGCTGTCGGTGATCCGGACCCCATGATGGATTTCAAAGCGTTCCTTCAAACCCCGCAAGATGGATATGGTATCCTCCACCGTAGGCTGGTCCACCACGATGGGCTGGAACCTCCTTTCAAGGGCTGCGTCCTTCTCGATATACTTCCTGTACTCATCCAGCGTGGTTGCCCCGATGCAATGGAGCTCTCCCCTGGCGAGCATGGGCTTCAAGATATTGCCCGCATCCATGGCTCCTTCCGCCTTTCCGGCGCCCACAATGTTGTGGAGCTCATCGATGAACAGGATGATTCTGCCATTTGATTTGTTTACATCCGTTAAAACCGCCTTGAGCCTTTCTTCAAACTCCCCCCGGTATTTGGCTCCCGCGATCAATGCGCCCATGTCCAGGGCAAAAATGGTTTTCTCCTTAAGGCCTTCCGGTACGTCCCCTTTTAAGATTCTCTGCGCCAGGCCTTCCACCACGGCGGTTTTCCCTACTCCCGGCTCCCCGATCAATACCGGGTTGTTCTTGGTCCTCCTGGACAGGATCCGTATGGCACGCCGTATCTCCGTATCCCTGCCGATGACGGGGTCCAGCTTTCCGCTTCTCGCAAGCTCAACCAGGTCCCGTCCGAACCGTTTTAAAGCCTCATAGGTCTCCTCGGGATTTTTGGAGGTAATCCGCTGGTTGCTCCTTACCTTTCCCAGTGCCGCCATAAACTTTTCCAGGTTGATGCCGTACCGTTTGAAGATGCCCTGGGAGGGCGTATTCTTCTCCTTCAGCAAAGCCATGTAAATGTGCTCCACACTGGTAAACTCATCCTTCAAGCGCCGTGCCTCATCTTCCGCGTGAAGCAGTATTTCATTGAACCTTCGGGTGGCGTACATGCTGGAAGCCCCACTTCCGTATACTTTCGGAAGCTTTTCAAGCTCTGCTTCAATGTCCTTTGCGTAAAGCTGCACATCCTGTCCCATGTACCCGATAAGTTTCGGAATCAGCCCATCTTCCTGGGTTGCCAGGGCGAAATGGATGTGTTCCCCGTCGATCTGCTGGTGCCCCATACGCACCGCAATTTCCTGTACTGCCAGAACTGCCGCCTGTGCCTTCTCCGTATATTTGTCCAGATTCATGTTACCCTCCGTCCGATTACCGTTTTGTGACTTGCCTTAATTTTTCATATAATTCCCTGATTTGTGGCGTTATAACAGGGGGATTGACCATTCTGACCTTTATATAAAGGTCACCCCTTCTCCCATTTCTATCAATATAGCCTTTGTTTCCTACCCGTATTTTCCCCTCCGGTCCGATTCCCGGAGGTATTTTGACCAGTATTTTCCCATCAATGGCATCCACGGGAACTTCGGTCCCTAAAGCCGCTTCCCAGGGGAATAGATCGATGGCCGTATGCAAATCCAGGCCTTCCGGCTCAAACCGCCCTCCGCGTTTAAACCGTACAACCAGGTACAGATCCCCTTTCTCTCCTCCGTAGCTTCCCGTTTCTCCCTGCCCCGCCAGTCTTATCTTTTCGCCTTCTTTGATTCCCCTTGGAATTTTGAGGGTAAGACTTTTTTCCCCGCCGGGGCTTCTCAAGGAAATCCGTTTTTCTGCTCCCGCAAAAGCTTCTTCAAGAGCTATTTCAAGCTCGGCCTCCACATCTTCTCCCTTTCTTGTATGGCCGGAGCCATGCTGCTTCGCCCGGCCTCCTTCAAATAAATCCTCCATGTCAAAAGCATTGCCGCCGAAAAACATATTGAAGAAATCACTGAAACCGCTGCCTGTATTGGTTCGGTATTCATACCGGACGTTTTTCCCGAAGCCAAACCGGGAGGGGTCAAAATCGGATCCATTCTGAAAATGAAACTCCTCTCCGAAGTTATCATATTTTTCCCTTTTTGCCGGATTCCCCAGTACTTCATAGGCTTCATTTATATCCTTGAACTTTTCTTCGGCTTCCTTATTGTTCGGGTTTGCATCCGGATGATGCTTCTTCGCCAGTCTCCGGTACACTTTTTTTATCTCTTCCTGGGAAGCCTTCCGGTCCACCCCCAGTATTTTATAATAATCCTTATATTGCATGGCCATTCCCCTCCCTTCCTGTCAGCTTCAAAAGTGTCAGGCCCTTCTCCCTTTCCTGTCCGACAGCCAAATTACGTGGCAACAAACCCCTTATCCTTAGGATAGAGGGGTTTGTTACCAACCGGGCATATATCATAGGACACCTGCCCCTTGAGAGCTCAAAGCTTTAAGCGATGTCGATTTTTCTCCGCTTTCCTCCGGTTTCTTCCTTCTTCGGCAGGGTCAGGGTCAGAATGCCGTTCTCATGCTTTGCCGTAATCTTTTCGGCAAGCAGGTTTTCAATGGAAAAAGATCTGGCCATCGAGCTGGCTCTGCGCTCTTTCCGGAGATAATTTCCCTGTTTCTCCTCTGTGCTTTCGTCGCTCTTCACACGGATGGTCAGCCTGTCATCCTCAATCTCAATATTGATATCCTCTTTTCTGACACCCGGCATTTCCGCTTCCAATATATACTCTTTGTCGTTTTCTTTGATATCCACCCTCATCTGTCCGCTGTTGCTGTAATGGGCCGGAAAGATCGTGTCGTTGAAAAAGTTTTCAAAGACCCTGTCGATGTCAAAAAGATCAAACATGCTGCCGTATTTTCTTTGAACTCCACTATTTCTCCTGTTAAACGGTACCAAACTTGACATAGATAACACCTCCGCAATCAAAATGTTTTTTAATGTTGTTTTTCTGACTTTCACTGACCTTTACAATATTATTTATACACGTTTTGCGTACAAACATCAATATTGAACTTTGACTATCTTTGACTATTGTTGGTAAATAAAGTGAATTATCATGAATTATTTATATAAATCTTTAATTTTTTTGCGATTTCTCTTTTTAATGGGGACAGTTCTCAACAAATGAACAAATACCAAATAGCTTCCCGGCCATTTTTGATATTTCTTAGAAAGTTGCTGCGCAAAAGTTGAGAACTGTCCCCGTCATCCTCTTGCCCATATTTGACCTCATTCAATTTTTTATAGTATACTGGTGTAAATTTCAT
>JAFADI010000027.1 GCA_023424965.1 Bacillota bacterium | reverse complement strand
TCAGCTGGTGCATGCGGCTGAGCATGGACATCTGACGGGAAGGAGACAGTGCGGCTTCCGGCTCGTCAAGGATATAGAGGCCTTTACCTCCAAAACGGTTCAGGAATAAAGAAAGGAAGGATTCTCCGTGGGACTGCTTGTGCAGGGAGATACCGCCATAGGAATCAATCAGCCTCCGCTTTTCAGAAGAGGATTGGGCGTCCAGCTCGTCGATATTGGTGGCTACGTTGTAAAAGCTCTCGGCCCTGAGGAAGAATCCGTCCCTCGGCCTGAGCACGCCTTTTGACAGCCGGATGAAGTTGTAAAGCTCCGAATGGGTGTCGCTGGAAGAGAAATTAAAGTTCTTCGTGCCGCCTTCCGGATTGAAACCGTACGCCACGGCAATGGCCTCCAGCAGCGTTGACTTGCCTGAGCAGTTTTCACCCACAATAAAAGTTACCTTGGGATGAAAGCGTAAGGAGCCCAATGCGGTTATTGCCGGAAGGTTAAAAGGGTACTGACCGGAGGAGGGTATTTTATCTTTATTCAGTTCAATGCTTCGGACATATTGGTCCATGCTCGTTTTCATAAAAAAATTGTATCCCTTCGCGGGAATGCCGTCAAGCGGATCTGGGGCCTGTATGCCGCGAAGGTATTGGGAGAAGGTAGAATTAACCGGGCATTTGGGATATAATCTAGACGTATGGCACTAGGCCATGAAATGGGGGATAAAATTGTCCGGTGTAAAAACAAACGCAATGCGGATTCTTGACAAGGCAGCAATTTCATATAAAACCTATACGTATGACCACGGCGACGGATTGATTGACGGGATTTCCGTGGCGGGAAAAATCGGGCGGCCCGTTGAGCGGGTCTATAAAACCCTTGTTACCCGGGGAACCAGCCGGGAGTACTATGTTTTTATTATTCCCGTTGACGGTGAACTGGACCTGAAAGCGGCGGCAAGGACGGTGAAGGAAAAGGCCGTTGAGATGATAAAGGTAGCGGATATCAACAAGGTTACGGGGTATATCCGCGGAGGCTGTTCACCCATAGGGATGAAGAAAGAATATGAAACCGTTCTGGACAGCTCCTGCAAGCTGCTGGAGACAATCATTATCAGCGCGGGAAAGCTCGGATATCAAATCGAACTGCCGCCGGATGAGCTCATAAGGCTGATCCATTGCCGCACAGAGAGTATCACAGTGCAGCAAAAAGAGAAAGATGCCGAGCTGTGATTTCAAAATATTGTTGAAAAATCCCATGAGAATGCTAAGAGTGTACCTGTGATGGGGCGCTCTTTTTTTATGTCCAGGGAAGCATGCTTTTCTCAATTTTATAAATTCCATGTTGACAATTAAGATTATCATATGTTAACGTTAACATATAATAACGAGCGAGGAGAAAATGCCATGTCAATCAATTACGCAATTTTAGGAATTCTAAGCTGTAAACCTTTAACGGGATATGATTTGAAGAAGATCATTCAGGATTCGTCTTTTATGTACTGGTCCGGAAACAACAATCAGATATATAAGTCACTGGTGGAGCTTCTTGATGAAGGCTTTGTTACCAACGAGGTCCAGCATCAGGAAAGTGCTCCGTCAAAGAAGATTTATACCATTACAAAAGACGGGCTGGACGCTTTGAAAGACTGGGTGCTTTCCTCTCCCGAGGCCCCCGAATTCAAGAAAACTTTTCTTATCCGGCTTGCATGGGCGGGCCAGCTGACCGATGAGGAATTGGACACGCTGCTAACGGGATATGAAAATGAGATTAAAATGCAAATTCTGATGCAGCAGGGAAAGAAGAACAGAGAATTCTCCCCGGGCAGAACGCCGAAAGAGTCATATTTGTGGGAGATGATTTACGAAAATATAATTTCATCTTATGAAAATGAATTGCGCTGGGTCCGGAAATTACGGAAGGAATTGTCCATTCACGGGAAGGAGACAAATAAAATGAATTTTAAGGTAGTGGAAAAGAGCGATAAAAAATATATTGAAATTGCTTCTGCCGAAAGGCCCCTTTATACGGAGCAGGACGCAGTGGACATTATTACCCTTTGCTTTGAGAATAACGCTTTCCTTTTGATGCTCCACGCGGGAATATTCTCTGAGGACTTCTTCAAGCTGAGGACAGGTGTCGCAGGGCAGATGCTGCAAAAATTCACAAACTACCGTGCCAAAGTTGCCATCCTTGTTACAGGCGAAGAAAAAATCAGGGGCAAGTTCAAAGAACTGCTCGCCGAAGCCAACAGAGGAAATGACTTCAGGGTATTCGGCAGTGCTGCAGAGGCGGAGCCCTGGCTTCTAGCCTGAACGGAAACGGGGCATAATAACATGAAAGCAAAACTTGCCTTTAAGTCTCAAGAAGGGAAAAGGGCTGTTTTAAAGGCGTATGAATCTCTGCTTGAACAGTGGCCTTCACCCAACGAGCAATTCCATGTCAACACACGGTATGGGGATACGTTCATCATTGCCACCGGTGAAAAAGAAGCACCGCCGCTAATACTGCTTCACGGCAGCGCGATGAATTCCGCCATGTGGCTGGGGGATGCAGGGGAATACTCCCGCAATTACCGTGTATATGCCGTAGACATACCGGGGGAGCCGGGGAAAAGCGATGAAAAGCAGCTGCCCTTTGAAGGCCGCGCTTTCGCAGAATGGCTCTACGACGTCTGCAATGCCTTATCGATAGAAAAGGTCAGCCTTATAGGTCTTTCCCTGGGGGCCTGGCTGGCGGTGAAGTTTTCCGTGTGCCATCCGGAGAAGGTAGATAAACTTGTGCTGTTTTGTCCGGCAGGCATCGGTGGGCAAAGGACTTCGTTCCTCTTCAAAGTGCTGGCCTATGCGCTTTTGGGAGAAGCGGGAATGGATAAACTGTATAAGAAGGTTAACGGAAATCAGCCCCTGCCTGAGGCTGTGCTGGAGTATCAAAAGCTCATAGGGAAAAACTTTAATTACCGCCGCGAGGGAATACCCCTGTTCCCTGACGGTGAATTAAGGCGGTTAACCATGCCGGTTGCGTTGTTCGTGGGCGAAAAGGATGCAATGTTTCATTCGCTGCAAACGGCAAAGCGGTTGGAAAGTATCCTTCCCCATGCAAACATAAATATCTTGCCCGGGGCGGGGCATACCCTTATCAACCTGGTAGACCGGATAATGGCATTCCTGGCACCCGAAAAAAACTTTTTGTGAAGAGCGCTTGAGGGCGAAAAATGTGATATTCTATGTATTGGAGAAACAGCTTCACAAAATAATTTGCATGCGCGGTAGAGTGAATTCCATCCCCCGGTTCTGCACAGAGGATAATTCATTTATCCGCGGCGGAAAAGGAGGCAAAAATGGATATCAAAGAGAAATTGATGCTTACCGGGAAAAAGGCCTATGTGACAGGTGGTGCGGGAGGAATAGGGAAAAGTATAGCCCTGGCCTTTGCCCAGTGCGGTGCCGATGTCGCCATTGTTGACAGAAACCTGCAGGAAGCGGAGAAAATAGCAAAGGAAATCGCACTGCACGGTGTAAAAACCGTGGCCGTGAAAGCCGATGTAGGAGATCCGGAAGATGTAAACCGGATGATGGACACAATCTTAAATGCGTTTGGTACCATTGACATTGCTTTTAACAATGCGGGCATCTGTGAAAATGCAAATGCAGAGGACATGACCTACGATTCGTGGAAAAGGGTCATCGATATCAACCTTACCGGTGTTTTTCTGACATCCCAGGCGGCCGGGAGAATAATGATCAAGAAGGGAAGCGGTTCCATCATAAACACGGCTTCCATGTCCGGACATATCGTGAACGATCCCCAGCGGCAGTGCGCCTACAATACGTCAAAGGCCGGGGTTATCATGCTCACCAAGTCTCTTGCCGTTGAATGGGCGCCCCATAATGTAAGGGTGAATTGCATAAGTCCGGGATATATCGCCACCAATATGACGAAAATGGATGATCCGCTGGTTCCAACCTGGATGGCGGTTTCGCCGGTGAAACGGCTGGGAACGCCGGAAGACCTCCAGGGGGCCGTAGTATATCTCGCAAGCGATGCCGCTTCCTTTACGACAGGCTGTGACATCATCATTGATGGAGCGTTTACCTGCGTTTAAAAGTATTGGGGCAGACTGTGTGTGATCCGTTCCGCAAGGTCTGCCCCAGAACCCCATGCTATCCTTCCTTTAACGCACCGTTGGCCTTCACTTGCTCACGGCCCCGCAGATCGGCCTTCACCGTCAGGTATAACACGATGGCCAGAATAGCGGTTCCGAAGTCTGAAATGGGAAGTGCATAAGCCACCCCCTTCAACCCCAGCACTGCGTTTCCAATGGCCAGAGCCGGGATAAACAATATCCCCTGTGAAAATGACATGACCAGAGCCGGAATCGATTTTCCCGTGGCCTGAAAAACATTTGTAAATAAAAAGATGATCCCCAGAAATACCGGAGCAAGCATTGAAATACGGAATAAGGGGGTTCCGGTGCGGAGTATTTCCTCATTGTCTATGAACAGCTTGAGGACAACGCTGCTTGAAGCATAGAGCGCCAGCGTGATCGCAACACTGAGCAGCACGGCGGTAATTCCCGTGAACTTGATAATTTTATTCATGCGTTCCCTGTCGGAGGAATAATTATATCCGATCAGGGGCTGGGCACCTTCGCAAAGACCGCTTATGATGAATTCAGGGATCATATTGATTTGTATGGCAATCCCGAAAACCGCCACCATGGCATCTCCGTAACCGGCGGCATAGTTGTTCAAAACGACGGAGGAAGCCAGCAGCAGAAGGAAAGTAATAAGGACGGGTATGCCGATAGCGAAGGAATTTTTTATAATCTCCCTGCTAAACCTGAAATATTTGAATGAAATAGTAAGCCACCGGCTCTTTTTTGTAAAATACCACCCATAATAAACAACTGCCAGACCGTTGGAGATCACCGTTGCACAGGCCGCTCCCGAAACCCCCAGATGCAGGACAAATATCATAGTAGGGTCCAGCAGGATATTGCAGAGCGTCCCTATGAGCATGCCAGCCATGGCTTCCTTGGCCGAGCCTTCGGCACGGACAATCTGCCCCATGGAGAAGCTCAGCATAATCAGGGAGCCTCCCCCCGCAATGATCGTAACAAAGCTCCTTGTGGCCCCAATTGTTTCGGGGCTCGTACCCAGCAGCCCCAAAAACGGCTCCATAAATACAAGGCAGAGGACGGTCAGCACGATGCCTGTCAGCAGGCAGGCGTAGAAGGAAAAGGATGACGTGCCCTTTGCATTTTCATAATCCTTTTCGCCAAGCAGCCTGGAGATATAGGTTCCACAGCCCACGCCGAAGATGTTGGACACCGCCATAAATATGGTAAACATCGGTAAAGCAAGCATGGCGGCAGCTACGAGGTTTGCGTCATTCAGCCTTCCGATAAAAAATGTGTCTGTGAGGTTTTGAATGACACCCACAAACATCCCCAGGATCATGGGGATTGACATGCTTGCCACGGCCTTTGGCACGGGTGCTTTTTCCATATAGTAAATATTCGTTTGTTCCATTTTAAAAATCCTCCTGAAAATCCTTTGCTATAGTTAGAATTAAAATTATTAGAATTCTAATTATATAAATAAAAAATAACGTTGCCTACCGCTCTACATTTTTTGAAACCAGCTGCAGCAGTTCCAAAAACATTTTCTTCTGTCCTTCCGTCATGTCCTGCACGATCCTGTTTTCCGTCTTGAGAAATAATCCGTTAAATTCATCGATCAACGCCTGGCCTTTTGGTGTGAGAGAAAGCTCTTTCGCCCGGGCGTCCGAGACACTTGTGCTGCGTGTAATGAATCCGTTTCTTTCAAGGCCCTGCAGAAGGCTTGTGATGGAAGAGCCTTTTAGGCCAAAGGCCAGTTCGACATCTTTCTGACAGATATTACTGCCGCTTTCCAGGCATTCTCCTATATATCCCACGATCCTTGCCTGCTGGCTGGTAATGCCGTGAGGTACAAGGTGCTCGTCCTGGAGCCGCTTCAAATTATGGACAATATTTCTCAGATAATAATGATAAACATAGTCCCTTTTATCATTGCCCATTTTCGCAGATCTCCTTTTATAATAGCTTAGAATTCTAATTAATTATAGCTCTCAATAAATGCAATGTCAAATGGAATTTTAAAAGGCAGGAACAAAAACAAGCCTGCTCCGTCTAATAGTAAAAAGCAGAAACGGGGGTCTGTATTTGAAGAAGAAACTTTTGCTGGCAGGTGTTGGACTACTGGCGGCCACTCTTATTGCCGGTGCCGTCTATGCGTCCGGTGCCATAAAAGCTGCTGAAAAGGGAAAAAGCGCCGTTACGGAAAGCATACCCGTGGATTATCAGCAATATGCCAGGGAATACATTGTAAAAAAATATGGGGAGCAGCTCGACAACCTCTGGATTGTGAATGAAAGCAGCCTTTCTCTTCCCTACTCAAAGGTTGAACTGTGGAGCTGTAAAATTTATTTCAAAAATGACAGCAGGGCCAATGGAAATAAAAACGGATATTATGTGATCATCAATAAGGCAGACAACACAATCTCTGAGCAACTGCAGCCTTTCCTTGATGAGGAAGAAAAGGCAGTAGAGGAAACCTGTGGGAAGCTGGACAAAGCGGCCTATGAAAAGGAAAAGGGGCTGCAGGAAGGCGAAACGATGGATGTGGAAATCGTATATATCAACGCCGATACAAAGCCCTTACAGAAAGAATTGACGGGGCTTGACGTTAAGATCATCAGTGTACCCGAGAACTGGCAGGTAGTCTATGCAACGGTGACAAAAAAGCAGCTGAAGGAAGTCGAATCCATCAAAGGTGTGGCAGAAATCCGGCTGTTCTACGGGTTTCCCACAGAACAGTAGGTTATCCAATACAAAGGTTGAAACAAATAAAAGGACTATAGGGAACCCGCAAGGCAGATTTCATCGGCCTGGCGGGTTTCTTTTTTTTACAGAATTGGGAATGTTTTTTTGGAAATAATAAAAGCGGAGGGACTGTAAATGAATCAAGAAAATCAACAGCAGCCGGCAGTCCGGCGGTATAAAGCATTTGTCAGCGCCGCCGGGACGACACAGCTCCACCTTAGAAACCCATTTGTTATTGCCTGGTGGTCTGCTGCATTCCCGGGCCTGGGACACCTTTTGCTTTCAAAATACCTGCGGGGATATATTCTCTTTATCTGGGAGGTCATAATAAACATGGAAGCCAACATCAACCTGGCCATTTTGTATTCCTTTACAGGCCGGTTTGATATGGCAAGGGATGTACTTGACAAAGAATGGGCGCTGCTCTACATCCCTACCTACCTTTTTGCCATCTGGGACAGTTACCGTACCGCCTGTGATGTCAACCACTGCTATATGCTGGCTCAGAGGGAGGACGCTGAAATCAAGGCTTTCGCCATCAGTGCCTTCGAATTCAACTATCTGGATAAAAGGTCGCCATTGGCGGCCGGCGTATGGTCCTTGCTGATGCCGGGAACAGGGCAGCTTTATATCCACAGGATTCCCACCAGTATTTTTCTGCTGACCTGGTGGATTGCCACGGTGTATCTGACCAAGCTCCTTCCGGGGGTTCACTATACGTTGCTGGGACAATTCCAGCAGGCAAAGCAGGTCATGGATCCCCACTGGCTTTTGAACATTCCATCCATATTCTTTTTCTCCTTTTATGACGCGTATGCCAATACGGTAGAGAATAACAGGCTGTTTGAGGAGGAGCAATCCAGATTTTTAAAGAAGGAGTACCAGAACAACTCTTTTAAAATGCCCTCAAAAAGACAAAGTGAAAGGGGAGACAGCATGTACGTTGTTTCTACGTTTGAACACACCAAATATCTCGAGCTGGCCATTACCGCAGTGCAGATGAAAGGAATTGCCAAAGAAAATATCCTGGCGGTATCCCTGGATAAAAGAGCGGAAGAAAGAAAGCTTTTTGACTCCATTCACCATTCCGACGGTTTGAGTTTACTGGATTTACCCCTTATCCTGGCTACCGTTTTTACCCTGCTGGGAGCAATTTATGGCTTTGTATTGGAATGGGGACCTCTCCTATGGGGATTGATAGGAATGGCGGCCGGAATTGTTCTGGGCCTGGCGATAAAGCTGGTAATGACTGCAAAACACATGGAGGGCAGGCAGAAGAATAGGAAAGCCACAGAAGTCGTGGTGATCATCGAATGCAAAGAAAATCAGCTGGAGATGGTGAAGGACACCCTTTGGCAGCACTTCGCACTCGGTGTGCGCAAACTGGACCTGGAACATAATGCGTAAAAAATGATGTTTATTTGCCCTTCATTCTATGATAAACTTTATAGCAGCCAATAGCGTGAACTTGCTTTAAAGGGAGATAAACTAGGTTTTCGACTCTTTCACTTCCGGGTAAAAACGAAACATGTAAAGTAAAAGCCGCTTTGGGCGGCTTTTGTTGTTGTCTGCTGAAAAATTATATTGGAAAAGGGTTGTGTCTTATGGGTTATAGGGATTTGCAGGAATTTATAAACCGGCTGGAAGAAAAGAAGCTTTTGCAGAGAATCCGGGCAGAGGTCGACAGCGATCTGGAAATCACGGAAATTGCCGACCGGGTTGTCAAAGCGGGAGGACCGGCGCTGCTTTTTGAAAATGTGAAGGGCTCCGACTATCCGCTGCTGATCAACAGCTTCGGGAGCTATGAGCGCATGCATCTGGCCCTGGAGGTTGAGACGCTGGACGAGATTGCTTCACAGATCAACGAATTCATGGATATGTCCAGCTACCTGGGCATTGTAAATAAAATCAAGTCTGTTCCCAAGCTTGCCCGGCTGGCCAGGGTGTTTCCAAGGAAAGTCTCCAATGCGGCCTGCCAGGAAGTGGTTGAAGAGCCGGACCTCTCAAAGCTTCCTGTCCTGAAATGCTGGCCCGGTGACGGAGGAAGGTTTTTCACCCTCCCCCTGGTCATCACGAGGGATCCAGAAACAGGACTGCAGAACATGGGCATGTACAGGATGCAGGTTTACGATGACAGAACCACGGGGATGCACTGGCACCTCCACAAGGACGGAAGGGAAATCTACGAGAAGTACAGGCGGCAGGGAGGGAGAATGCCGGTGGCAGTGGCGCTGGGCAGTGACCCCGCCACCATTTATTCCGCCACGGCACCGCTGCCGAAAGAGATCGATGAAATGCTGTTCGCCGGGTTTTTGCGGAAAGCTCCGCTGGAAATTGTGAAGTGCAAAACCTGTGACCTCTATGTACCTGCCAATGCGGAGTTCATCCTGGAAGGGTATGTGGATGTTGACGAACTGAGAGAAGAAGGACCCTTTGGAGACCATACCGGCTATTACTCATTAAAGGATATCTATCCGGTATTTCACGTGTCCTGCATAACCCGCAGGAAAAAACCCGTCTATCCGGCAACCATTGTGGGCAAGCCCCCCATGGAGGACTGTTTTCTGGGAAAAGCCACAGAGCGGATTTTCCTCCCGCTGTTGAAAATACAGTGCCCTGAGATCGTGGACATGAACCTGCCGCTGGAAGGCGTCTTTCATAATTGCGTCATTGTATCCATAAAGAAGCGGTATCCCGGACATGCCAAGAAGATCATGCATGCACTGTGGGGCATGGGGCAGATGATGTACACCAAAATGATCGTGGTGGTGGACGGGGATATAAACCCCCATGACGTGTCCACCGTCGCCTGGAAGGTATTCAACAACATTGACGCCAAAAGGGATGTGGTCATTGTGGAGGGGCCGCTGGACGCCCTGGATCACGCCTCGCCCCTTCCCCATTACGGGCACAAAATGGGGATCGATGCCACAAAAAAATGGGCGTCGGAAGGCCATACCAGAGAATGGCCCGAGGATATCGAGATAGGCGGAGAGATTAAGGAACGGGTGGACAGGAGGTGGAAGGAGTATGGTATTGACCAGGCTTAGAACCTACGGGGAACTGGTGATGTTTTCCCACACACTTTTCTCCGTTCCATTCGGCCTGATCGCCATGCTCCTTGCCGCCGGGGGATTTCCATCCGCCTGGGTTTTTACCTGGATACTGGTTGCGCTGATCAGTGCAAGAACGGCTGCAAATGCGCTGAACCGCCTGGTGGACCGCAAGATTGACGCCAGGAATCCCAGAACGTCAGGAAGGCACCTGCCCATGGGAGTCATCAATCCGCTGGAAGTTGTAATCCTGATTCTGGCCTGCCTGCTTGTATTGACGGTTGCGGCATTCATGTTGAATCCCCTGTGCGTCATCCTTCTCCCGGTACCGCTTTTTGCTTTCTTCCTCTACTCCTTTACAAAGCGGTTTACCTGGACCTGCCACATCATTCTGGGTGCTGCCTGCGGCGGTGCACCGGTTGGCGCATGGATGGCGGTAAAAGGAAATATAAGCTGGGTTTCTTTGATTCTGGGAGCTGCCGTGACCTTCTGGGTGGCCGGCTTCGATATCATCTACGGGGCCCAGGACAGGGACTTTGATGAAGACGAAGGCCTTTTTTCGATCCCCGTTGTGTTCGGGGTGAAAAAAGCATTGGGGATCTCTGCTGTATTTCATGCAGTGACCATGCTGCTGCTCTTCTATGTGAAAGTACTCGCCGGGTTGGGATGGCTCTATGGAGCAGGTCTCCTGCTCACGGCAGGACTTCTCTTTTATGAGCATGTGATTGTCTCCCCGGACAATCTCAAAAATGTGACGATTGCCTCCTACAGCATCAACCAGATCGTGAGCATGGTCATCCTTGTTTTTACGGCAGCCGATATTTTTCTTTTGAGGTGATGGAATGGGTAAATGGATTGTGGGTATTACCGGAGCCAGTGGAAGCGTCTATTCCCTCCGGTTGATGGAAGAACTTTTGAAAAAAGGGCATGAGGTGCACCTGGTAGCCACCTGCAACGGCAGGAAGGTGACGGAATATGAAACCGGCCGTAATTTTGAAGAAATATTGCAGTTCCATGGAAGACGGGAAGGGCGTCTGGAGGTCCATGATGTGGAGGACCTGTTTGCGCCCATTGCCAGCGGCTCCTTCAAGACGGACGGGATGGTTGTGATTCCCTGCTCCATGTCAACGCTGGGAGAGATCGCCGCCGGGGCGTCCAAGAATCTTCTGGGCAGGGCGGCGGACGTCATGCTGAAAGAAAAGCGGAAGCTGGTGCTGGTACCCAGGGAGACCCCCCTGAGCACCCTGCATCTGCGGAATATGCTGAGCCTCTCCGAAATGGGCGTCGTTATCCTGCCGGCCATGCCGGGATTCTACCACAGGCCCGAGCAGGTGGGGGACCTGGTGGATTTTGTGGCGGGCAGGGTTCTGGAAAGTCTGGGGATAGAAAATGATCTATATAAAAAATGGGGGAGTATGACATGAAGAGAGTTGTTTTGCTGGTAATCGCCGCACTGCTTTTATCCGGCTTCACCGCCTGCGGGAGCAGCACGCCGCAAAAGGCGCCGGAACCTTTAACCCTTGGAGTTTTGCCCGATGTGGATTCCGTACCGCTGGTCATAGCCAGGGAAAAGGGGTACTTTGAAAAGGAAGGGGTCCAGGTCAATATCGAAAGCTTCAAGAGCGCTCCCGACCGGGAAAGCGCCCTTCAGAGCGGGAAGCTTGACGGAGCGGTATCCGATATGCTGGCCGCGGCCTTTTCCAGGGAGGGGGGCTTTGAAGTAGTCATTACCTCCATGACCAACGGAAGCTATAAGCTACTGGTTGGAAAGGACTCGGGAATCAAAAGCTTTCCGGATGTGAAGGGGAAAAGCGTTGCCATCTCCCAGAACACCATTATTGAATACGCAACGGATGCCATGCTTGAAAAAAACGGCATGACGCCGGAGGATATTAACAAAGTAGTCGTTCCGCAAATTCCTGTCCGGCTGGAAATGCTTCAGAACGGAAAGATTGACGGGGCCACGCTCCCGGAGCCCATGGCCACCGCTGCCATTGCGGGAGGGGCGAAGCTGCTGGACAGCACCGATAAAATGGGAATCAGCCCCGGGGTGCTTCTTTTTACCAAAAAAGCCTGCGAAGCAAAGGCGAAGGAAATCCAGGCCTTTTACCGGGCATATAATCTGGCGGTGGATTACCTGGGCAAAGAGCCCGTTGACAGCTATCTCGACGGTGTCATCAAAGAATTGGGCTTCCCGGATTCCGTCAAAGGCACCATCGCCCTTCCGGCCTATACCGGGGCCGTACTTCCTCCAGAAGAAGATTTCAACAGGGTAACGGGCTGGCTCACCGGCAAGGAGCTTATCAAAAAATCCTACAAGTTCGGTGATGTGGCCGACGGACGGTTTTTGAAGGAGTAGAGGAACACAGATGATCGAAATCAAAGGGCTTACGGTAAAGTACAGAATCGGGGAAAAGGATCTTCTGGCGCTGGACAAATTGGATATGGCGGTGGACAGCGGAGATATTTACGCTGTTGTGGGGCCTTCCGGCTGCGGTAAATCAACGTTGCTCCATGTCCTGGCGGGAATTATCCGGGACTATGAGGGCAGCGTCCGCATCGGCGGAAACACGGTGGACCCCAGGCAGCAGCGGATCGGATTCATTCCCCAGAACTACGGCCTGCTTGAATGGGCGGATGTATACGGAAATTCCGTGCTGGGGCTGGACATAAAACGCTGCGGCAGAAAAGAGCAGGAGGCCTATACCGAGTATATACTGAAGGAACTGGGACTGTTTGAGAGAAAAGGGGACTATCCCAACCGGTTGAGCGGCGGACAAAGGCAGAGGGTTTCCATTGCCCGGGCCTTTATTTTGAAGCCCCAGCTTCTCTTGATGGATGAGCCTTTTTCCGCCCTGGATGCCATTACCCGGGAGGAATCACAGGACTTGTTCTTGCGGGTATGGAAGGAGAACAGCGTATCCACCGTGTTTGTGACCCACAGTGTGGAGGAGGCGGTCTATGTGGGCAGAAGGATCGCGATCCTGTCGCCTTCTCCCGGAAGGATCCTGCAGGTGGTGGACAATCCTTTTTTCGGCATGGAAGGCCTGCGGTTCAAAAGTGAGTATTATCAATTCAGCACGGAATTAAAAAAAGAGATCAAAGAGGTATGGGCGAGATGAGGGGGAAATTAAGTTCTACAGCCTGTTTATATGCGCTTTTGCTGCTGTTTTTTATATGGTATGTTCTGGCGGCCCTTTTTAAGCTGCCCTTTATTCCCTCTCCCATTTCCGTAGTGCTGAATACCGTTGATATTTTTCTTTCACAGATGGTCATCCATGCGGGCTACAGCTTGTGGCGGATTTTCGCCGGCATACTGCTGTCGGTGGTCATCGGGGTTCCCGTAGGCCTGTGCATGGGCTACTTTTCGTCCTGGGACAGGCTCCTGTCGCCGTTGATCTATTTTGTGTATCCCATACCCAAAATTGCGTTGATGCCTGTTATTATGCTGCTTTTCGGGCTTGGGGAAGGGGCCAAGATCACAATGATCACGCTGATCGTGGTATTCCAGGTGGCGGTGACCGCAAGGGACGCGGCCAAGGGGATTCCGAAGGAGACCTATCATACGCTGTATTCCCTGGGAGCCGGCAACGGGGACATCTTCCGGAGGGCCGTCATTCCCGCCTCGTTGCCGGGGATCCTGTCGGCTTTGCGGGTGAGCCTCGCCACCTCTCTTTCCGTCCTGTTCTTTACCGAAACCTTTGGCACCCGGTTTGGCATGGGATATTTCATCATGGACGCATGGATGCGGGTAAACTATGTGGATATGTTCTCCGGAATCCTTGTTTTGAGCTGCATGGGCTTCCTGCTTTTCTTTGCCCTGGATCTGGCGGAAAGCATTTTATGCCGGTGGAAGACATGAGCAAAAGCGAACAGGCGGACAACGCTACTTGAACAAGCAGTGGATTTCTGTCAAAATGGAAAAGACAAACTAATCTACTTTGTTAGGTAGGTAAAAGGCATTATTTATGGAGAAAAGGCTTCACTCTATGAGGAATACTTCCAGGCAATAAAGCAATGGGAAAAGACTGGAATGACCCATAAGTAAGGACCTCTCACTTTCGTGCCGATGATCTATAGTTCTCCGGTGCACAGGTGCCCTGTAACAGAATTCATATCTAGGAGCAGGGCACAACATTGCGGAAATGGATTTTTAACATTTTTAATAAGCTAAAAATCTGTAATGTTAAAAACCACTAGGTGCTTTGAAGTCTTTTTGGAATAAACAATGCCTATTTACCATAGCACAACGATATTAAAAAGTAAGGCAGGGAGGCTCAAGATATGAGTTTTAGCGGATTTACGGCGGAAGCGCCCAGATTCCTTTTTGAGAATAAAATGAACAACAGCAAGGAATGGTATGACAGCCACAAGGCAGAGTACAAGAAATATGTGTACAATCCCATGGCGGAGCTTATCGTGGAGCTGGCGCCCTCCATAACCGAAATGGACGACAAGCTCATCACCGTTCCTTCAAAACTGATTTCCAGGGTACGGAGGGACACCCGGTTCACCAAAGACAAGAGCCTGTACAGGGACAACGTGTGGTTTGCCTTCCTGAGGGACAAGTCCCAGGTGGCCACTGCTCCCTGCTTCTGGTTTGAAATAAGCCAGACGGGCTCCACCCATGGCGTAGGTTTTTACGGGGCGGAACCCAGTGTCATGGTCACCATGCGCCGGATGATCCTTGACAGGCATCCTGCCTTTGAGGCTGCCCTCGAATGCTATGAGTCCCAGAAGGATTTTCTTATCGGGGGCGAAATGTACAAAAGGAGTAAGTTCCCCGACCAGGCGGAAAACTTGAAACTGTGGCTGGACAGGAAGAATATCTACTTTGAAAACCTGCAGAAGGATTTCACCCTGGCATTTTCAAAGGAATTGCCTCAGATACTGGAAAAAGGCTTCAGGCAGCTGAAGCCCGTCTATGACTTCCTCTGCGTAGTACAAAGTCAACCCTAATTCCATACGTTACCGCCGGTTAAATTTCCGCAGGCCTGCCTTGGCGTCAGTCGGAATACACAAAGTATTTCTCAATCCTCCGCCTTGCCCTGCGAAAATTTTTCTCGCCGGATAACATATGTTTTAGAGTCGACCTTGCACTTGGTAGAAGCTCAGGGATAGGGGAAGGGCTGCTGCGGAAGGGGACCAAGCTGTGGGCTCAGGTTTCAAAGCCCGAGAGGGTGATTTTGTTATTGCCGGTCAGGCAGACTTCAACCGTTACGGCGTCCAGCTGAATGGTATTTCCGAGACCCAACCCGGTATGAGAGCCCACAAAGGACGTCTGAAGATTGTCTATTACTGCCCATGGATCCGGTGCTGCCAGCACTGCGGCGGTGATGTCATAGGTCAGTGGGGCTGTCAGATAATTGAGTGTCCCTACCAGCGACAGGCTTAGCTGCTGGAGCGGGGTCCAGGCGTCTGAAGAGGATGCCCGCCAATAAAGGATCATGGTGCTGGTGCCCACCGCCAGGGTGAGTGCGAGACGGCAATAAAAGCTAACGGTAACACTTTCAATCTCAAATTCACTGTTTTCCGCCAACAGGCTGTAATCCAGCACGATTCTGCCTCCGGTTGCGTTAAGCAGCGCCGAGTTCAGGGTGGAATACTGTCCATTGGGCAGTCCGGCGGCATTGGATACATTCGTAAAATCACTCCTGCCATTATAAGCAGCCTGTGCGGAGCTTGAAGCGCCAAAAGTCTGACAGGAGCTCGCTTCATCGGAGGTGCGGATAAAAATACTGCTGCCGCGGCCGAGCCTGAGAGGGGATTGGAAATACCGGCTGATGGCTCCGCAGGAGGCTGTGGGCCTCAGGCATAAAAAGGTATTGCCGCCGCTGCTCAGCAGGATTGTCACTCCCAACGGTGCGGATGCCACCAGGGCTGTGAGATTAATGGACTTTTGGGCCGCAGGTGTCCAGACCGCCGTTTCTGACGGTAGAACGTTAAAGGTGTAATACTTGGTGATATCAGCCGTATTCTCCCTGATGGCCATCGGAGCCTGCTCGTAATTAAATATATCGCTGTCTGTCATATGGCACTCCTTTACGGGGTAGTTTTGTCTCCAGGTCAGACCTCGTAGCCGATGAGGGTAATATACATTGTTCCGGAGGTGCTGGTGGTGAGGGTGATGGCTTCACCCAGGTTAAACTTAATGGGTGAAGGGAAGCTCTCCCCAAAAGTGGCAAGTGAGGTTGTCAAATTGACGGTGAGAAAGGGTGCATTGCCCGCCCTGTTTAATGTGACCACCAGTGCAGCAAGGGCGGAGGTTTCTACCGCCGTCAGGTATATCCTTTTGCCGGAGGCCGGTGTCCAGACGGCTGTATTGTTCTGAGCCGTGGAGAAGGTATTGTACAAAACCTTCGTGGAGGCAGACTCCCGGGTAAACAGGGGGCTTGACTCATAATTAAACACACTGCTGTTTGTCCTGCTGTTGCTGTCCATTTCAAAAACTCCCATATATCTTCTTATATTCTTAT
>JAFADI010000181.1 GCA_023424965.1 Bacillota bacterium | reverse complement strand
CGCTAGCGGGTGGGGTTCTTATTTTTTTGCCGTTAAAATGTATAATAACCCTTCCCTTTATGCTATAATTTATTAAGGCCGCAGCCCGCCGGGTAAGGCCTTAGAATGGCCCCTCATAGGAGAAAATATGAACATAAGGCTGACATTTACCATCCTTGCAGCAAAATTTACCATAAAGCTGTGCCGGCTTGCCAGATGGGGTGGGACAACCCTTCCCGGCAAGGTGGCCCGCACGTTGTATCCCGATATCGTCAAGGTCATTACGAAAGATTTCATGACCATCATGGTCACGGGAACAAACGGCAAAACTACCACCACCAGGATCATCGGACAAATGCTCCAGGAAAACGGCATCGGCTATATTACCAACAAGTCCGGGGCCAACCTGGTTGGCGGCGTAATAACCACTTTTATCGATTCGGTGGATGTATGGGGCAAGTGCAGCAGTTCCACCGCGTTAATTGAAATTGACGAAGCGGCATTTAACGTGATGAGTAATTATCTGGAGCCCGACATTCTTGTCGTGACAAACTTTTTCAGGGATCAGCTGGACCGCTACGGAGAACTTTACACGACCCTCAAAGGGGTCAAATCGGGGATCTTGAAATCAAGCAAGACCAGGCTCATTTTGAACGCCGATGATTCCCTATGCGCCTCTCTTGCCAGGGATACTTCCAGAAACGCATTATTTTTCGGCATGTCCCTCCAAGCATACGAAGCCGGTAACGAGGCTGTCAACACAGACGCCATGTTCTGCCTCTACTGCAAGCAGAAATATGAGTATACAAACCACATATACGGGCATCTGGGAGGCTTTCAATGTCCCGGCTGCGGATATTCAAGGCCGGATACCCACATCACCTGTACGGCAATCCAGGAATTGAAGAGCTCCTATTCCCTCGTTGAATTCAAAACCGTTGATCCGGCGGGGAATGAAGAGACCGTGAGTGCCAGGATCAACCTTCCCGGTCTATACAACATATACAATGCCCTGGCGGCAGCGGCTTGCGGAAAACTTCTGGGCCTTCCCACCGAAAGCCTGGTAAAGGCCATGGGCAGCTTCGAATGCGGTTTCGGCAGGATGGAGACAATCCATACCGACGAGAAGACCATTAAAGTGATTCTTGTAAAAAACCCCATAGGCTTCAACCAGGTTTTAAGCTTTCTGCTAACGGAAGAAAAAAATATGCAAATCGCTTTTATCATCAATGATAAATATGCCGACGGCACGGACATATCGTGGCTTTGGGACGTTGATTTTGAAAAGCTGGATGAAATACAGGACATGCTGGACAATGTATACACTTCCGGCCTCCGGGCGGAGGATATGGCCGTCAGGCTCAAATACGCAGGAGTTTACAGCGATAAGATAAGTATCGTCAAAGGCTACAGGGAACTGATTGAAACAGGCCTCGCCAGAACTCCCAGGGGCCACAGCTTTTATATATTGCCTACGTATACGGCCATGCTGGACATAAGAAAACTGCTTAAAAGCAAGTTCCAGTTAAAAGATTTTTGGAAATAATCTATTGACGAAATTAAATTTTCGGAGGAATGTATGTACGAGCTGAATATTTGTCACCTCTATCCCGATTTGCTGAACCTGTACGGGGACAGGGGCAATATCATCGCCTTAAAAAGGCGGTGCCAGTGGCGCGGAATCGAGGCAAAGGTGCATAACATCACCATCGGCGACGGTTTTGACCCGGAAAATTATGATGTCATATTTCTTGGCGGAGGCCAGGATTATGAACAGGAAATCATCCAGTCCGACGTCCTGGTTCAAAAGGGAAATGAGATAAGAAATGCAATTGAGAATGGGAAGGTTTTTCTTTGCATCTGCGGAGGCTACCAGCTTCTGGGTAAATACTACAAAACCTGGGACGGCAAAGAAATTGAGTTTTTAGGAGCCCTGGATCTCTGGACCATCGGAGGTAAGAAAAGGATGATAGGAAATATCGTGTTTGAATGCGATTTTCTCAAATCCCAGGAGTTTGACGGCCAGATTGTCGGTTTTGAGAATCATTCCGGAAGGACCTACCTGGGCCCCGGAATCCGTCCCCTGGGCAAAATGGTCAAAGGCAATGGGAACAACGGAGAAGACGGGTATGAGGGAGCGATTTACAATAATGTCTATTGCTCTTACTCCCACGGCAGCCTTCTCCCAAAGAACCCCAGGCTCACCGACCATTTGCTCGCCCTGGCGTTACAGCGCAAATACAGGGACTTCGTTTCCCTTCAGAGGCTGGAGGACAGGTTTGAAGACCTGGCCCGCAGCTCAATGGCTTCCAGAATATTATAAATATTTCTTTAAAGATATGGTTTAAAGTGTATTTAACCGGATTGTGGGGTAAATACTTTTAGGAATGGACAAGGTGGTTCTTAAAAAAGGAAAGGGTGAGCATATGAGCTTTTTAGAATTGGCAAAAAAACGGTATTCCGTCCGCAAATTCCAGGATAAGCAAATTGAAGAGGAAAAACTCCTGCAAATACTGGAGGCCGGGAGAGTCGCTCCTACAGGAGCCAACAAGCAGCCCCAGAGATTAATCGTGGTCAGGGAAAAAGAGGGCTTTGAAAGGCTGAAGAAAGCCGCCAACATATACAATGCACCCCTGGCTATCATCGTCTGCGGAGATACCGACGCTGCCTGGGTAAGACCTATCGACGGCAAGAAAATAACCGAAATAGACGCCAGCATCGTCACCGACCATATGATGCTGGAAGCCACGGAGCTGGGTCTGGGAAGCGTATGGATATGCTATTTTGATCCGGTCGTCATAAAGAAGGAGTTCAACCTTCCGGACAACCTCCTACCGGTCAACATACTGGCCATCGGATATTCCTCCAGCGAAAGCGCTTCTCCGGACAGGCTTTCTAAAACCCGCAAGCCCTTAAAGGACATCGTTTATTACGAGACTTTCAACGTTTAACACATAAGGGGAGCAAGCGTATATCTTGCTCCCCTTAATATTTGGCGGTTCACCGAACTTTCCGGCTTTCTATTTCCCGCTTAAAATTTGCTGCGCCTTTTTAACCTGAGCGGCCGAGGGTTCCTTCACATCCTTGAGCCGGTATTCCTGCCCCATTTTATCCCATTTGTAGGAGCCCATGCTGTGGTACGGGAGTACCTCAATCTTTTCCACCGTCTTCAAGGTCCCGATAAACTCCGCTGCGAGTTTCAGGTCCTCCTCATCGTCCGTATACCCCGGCAGCAGGACATAACGGATCCATATGGGAATGTTGCTGCCGGATAAATAATTGGCAAAAAGCTTGATTTTGCTGTTTCCCACTCCGGTAATAACCCTGTGCTTTTCCTCCACGGCATGTTTTACGTCCAGCAGTACCAGATCGGTATACAAAAGCAGTTCCTTTACCTTCTCCACCTCTGCAAAGCCCGAAGTATCAAGGGCGGTGTGTATCCCCAGTTCCCTGCACTTCTTAAAGACTTCTGCCACAAATTCCGCCTGAAGGGTGGGCTCTCCGCCGGTAATCGTAATACCCCCGCCGGAAAATTTTATATAGTTGATATATTTTTTAAGCTTTTCAACGACCTCATCCGCCGAATATTCCTTTCCGCCTTTTACATCCCAGGTGTCTCTGTTATGACAATAAATACACCTTAAAGGGCAGCCCTGCATAAATACCACAAAGCGTATGCCCGGTCCGTCAACCGTGCCGAAAGTCTCGAAGGAATGTATCCTGCCCGTAATGCCCATAACGGCTCCCCCCTTCCTCTTATTGTCGGATGGCTGTGAGCAATTGTCAACTCTTCTTTTTTGTCATGCCTCTTATATGTGTTCGTGGATGGTACGGTTGATTACGTCCAACTGCTGGGCCCGTGTCAATTTGATAAAATTCACCGCATATCCCGATACCCGGATCGTGAGCTGGGGATATTTTTCCGGGTGCTCCATGGCGTCCAGCAGGGTTTCCTTTTCAAATACGTTGATATTTATGTGATGCCCTCCCTGCTTAAAATAACCGTCCAGCAAGGCTTTCAGGTTGTTTACCCGGGTGTCCTCATCCCTGCCCAGGGCTTTGGGAATGATAGAGAAGGTATAGGATATCCCATCCTGGGCATATTCATAAGGCAGCTTTGCGATGGAGCTCAACACCGCAAGGGCCCCGTTGATATCACGCCCATGCATGGGATTGGCCCCCGGGGCGAGAGGCTCCCCTTTTTTCCTCCCGTCGGGCGTATTGCCGGTTTTTTCGCCATACACCACGTTGGAAGTGATGGTGAGCACGGACAGCGTAGGCACGGAATTGCGGTAGGTCCTCTGCTTTCTCAATTTATCCATGAAGATCTTGACAATGTGCGTTGCGATCGAGTCCACCTGTTCGTCGTTATTGCCGTATTTGGGATAATCCCCCTCCACCTCATAGTCCACCACTACGTTGTTGTCATCCCGTATGGGTTTCACCCTGGCATATTTGATGGCGCTCAGGGAATCGGTCACCACGGAAAGCCCCGCAATGCCGCAGGCCATGGTCCTCAGTGTCTCTCTGTCATGCAGGGCCATCTGCAGTCTTTCATAGGAATACTTATCATGCATGTAGTGAATGAGGTTCAGCGTGTTCATATACAGTCTTGCCACCCAGTCAAGCACCATATTGAAGCGTTCCATCACATCCTCATAGTTCAAATACTCGGTATCCACTGCCGAGAACTTGGGTGCCACCTGTTTGCCCGTTATCTCATCCCGTCCTCCGTTGATGGCATAAAGCAGCGCCTTGGCAAGATTGCACCTTGCCCCGAAGAACTGCATCTGCTTGCCCAGCCGCATGGCGGAAACACAGCAGGCAATGCCGTAGTCATCCCCCCAGTAATGCCTCATGATGTCATCGCTTTCATACTGTACAGAGCTGGTGTGGATGGAAACCTTTGCACAATACCGTTTGAAGGCGTCGGGAAGGTGTATCGACCAGAGTATGGTCAAATTGGGTTCAGGGGCAGGCCCCAGGCTAGAAAGGGTGTTCAGTATCCGGAAGGAGGATTTGGTAACCAGTGTCCTTCCGTCCAGGCTCATACCGCCTATGCTTTCAGTAACCCAGGTGGGATCGCCGCTGAACAGCTTTTCATACTCAGGAGTCCTCAAAAACCTCACCATCCGCAGCTTTATAACCAGATGGTCAATGAGCTCCTGGGCTTCTTCCTCTGTAAGGATGCCTTCCCTCAAATCCTTTTCAAGGTATACGTCAAGGAAGGTGGATATTCTTCCGATGCTCATGGCCGCACCATTTTGCTCTTTGACGGCGGAAAGATACGCAAAGTACAGCCATTGGACCGCTTCCTTCGAATTGGCCGCCGGTTTCGAAACGTCGAAGCCATAGGCAGCGGCCATATTTTTAAGCTCACCCAGGGCTTTGATTTGCTCCCGGATCTCTTCACGGTTCCTGATGGTATCTGCGTCAATATAGTCGAACTCCAGATTTACCATTTCATACTCTTTTTCGGCGATCAGCCTGTCGGTCCCATAGAGGGGCAATCTCCTGTAGTCCCCGATAATGCGCCCTCTGCCGTAAGCATCCGGCAAGCCTGTGATAATGCCCGCCTTTTTGGCCCGCAGCATTTCGGGAGTGTATACGTCATAAACCCCTTCGTTATGGGTTTTCCTGTACTTCGTAAAAATATCCAGAACCTCCGGCTCAACCTTTTTCCCGTAGGATTCACAGCCCTTCTGGACCATACGCATGCCGCCAAAGGGCATGATGGACCTTTTCAAAGGTTCATCGGTCTGAAGCCCGACGATCTCCTCAAGTTCCCGGTCAATATACCCCGGCTTGTGAGAGTTTATGGTTGAAATCGTTTTGGTATCTATGTCTAAAACTCCATTTTTATCTCTTTCCTGTTTTAAAAGACCCGTTACCTTATCCCACAGCTTCCGGGTTTTTTCCGTCGGTCCCTTTAAAAAATCTTCTCCGCCTTCATACGGAATATAGTTCAACTGGATAAAATTCCGTACATCGATTTCGGTGCACCAGTTTCCCTTTACAAAGCCCTTCCATTCCTTCATATAGACGATCCTCCCTTTCTTCCCGCCAAATTTCCCGCTTATCAACTTACTTTTTCCCTGATTTGGAATACGTATTCATTTTATATATACCATCAAACCGGATTGTTAAACACAGTTTTGTATACTGTATACATTATACAACATAAAAAAGGAGGCCGCAAGCCTCTCCTAATCACGCCACATCATATAATTCAACGTTTTGCGCCCGTCGAACAGAAACGGTACAGGCAAATATCTTATCCTGTCCTCAGAAGCTCTCCATCGGGCATTTCTATTTCCTGTTCAGACTTTCTGGTATTGAGTTCGATAAGGAATTCCGTGTTTTCCTTCATGCTTGAAACCGCCACCCTGCCCCCGGCCTTTTCAGTCAGCTCTCTGGCAATAAAAAGTCCAAAGCCCCGTTCACCGGTTATTCCCCTGTCCTTGGTAGAGTATTTGTTTTCGAATATTTTTTCCCGCTCCTGTACCGGAATTTCCGGTCCATTGTTGGAAACCGATATATAATACTTTTCATTTTCCATATAGGTATACAGGGATACGATGCCTTTTTCCCCGCAACAGCCGGCAGCCAGAGCCTCAAAAGCGTTATCCATGATATTGCCGATGATACTTGTCAGATGTACATCATCAACTTCCGCCAGGTTCATTGGAGCATCAGTGCCTACATCCAGATTGATGCCGTTTTTAAGTGCAAATATGCTCTTTACTGCAAGCAAGCCGTCGATATAGATATTCCCTGTATTGTAGAACCTGTAGGTTAAGCCGATATTGTCGGAAAGCCCGTTTAAATACCTTTCAATTTTATCAACGGTGTCGGAATCCTTACGCTGGCACATGGCGGCTATAATGTTCAAATGGTTGATGAAGTCGTGCTTTTCCTTACGTATCAGGTCAACAACGGATTGGAGGTTTTTAATATATTGTTCCTGGGCCGAGAGCTTTTCCTTCACTGCCAGTATTTTTTCCCTTTCCCTATAATCGAAATAAGACAAAATCATTATAATGAGAAAAGCTATGCCTACAAAAATACTGTTAAGATAGGAGTAGCTGCTTTTAAAGCCCAGCGGCAAAACTGCAGCAAAGAATAATACGATAAGCTGCAAAACGGATAATGCAACAAAAGAATTCTCCTTTTTGAAAATATCCAATTTAAAGAGATTAATCCGCCTTTTTAGAATCAGGAACGCCACAGCAAAGGAAATCCCCCGGGTTACCAATACCAGCACCAGTTTTAACAAAGGATTCTGCAAAAGCATTCCTATATCAATTTTCAAAAAGATTGATCCCAGTAAGACTGCTATAATTTCCGGTATTAGGGTAGTTACGGAGGCAATAAGAACAGACACTATGGATGCGTAAAAATTGTTCTTTGCAATAAAGCTGAGCAGGGCTATGGCAAAAATGAAAATGACCAACCCGTGCAGCCCTCCGGGGATCCCTAGGGTCGCCAGGTATGTGAAAACCGTATAGATAGAAATGAATGCCAATACCTTTAGAGGATTTCTCTTTATAAATTCCTTATTGCTGCTCACAGCGGTAAATATTAAAAGATGAATAGTCCCTTCCGCCATCCCTGCAATTATTTCGGCGATAAAATTTAACATATGCTTCTCCACGAAAATCAATATATAATTGGCAATATGCTCTATCATTATAGCATGTTTTAATAATATTGTCGAAATTTGCA
>JAFADI010000130.1 GCA_023424965.1 Bacillota bacterium | reverse complement strand
CGGCTGTTGCATTATATCACTTATACAAACCTATTTTAAAAGTTTATAAGGAATGAGTGCAAATGTTGATATAAATTCTTCAGTTCGCTCTTGTTTCATTTCACGCTGATCCCTTATGTCTTTTATCGGGGGGACACTATGCCTGAAAAGCTATTAATAGGAATTGTAGATGACAATAAAGACCTTTTATGCCAGTATGAGACCTTGATTGAAACCGTCATTATTGATTATAAGCTGCGTGCGGAAATCGTGTGCGTAACGGACCGGCCGGGAGAGTTCTTGAGAAAAGTCCTCTCCGGACAAATCAACGTGTGCTTTATCGACATAAATCTCGGAGAAAACACCAACGGAATAAGTATGGCCAGCGAGATTCGCACCCATCTGGGTATGTATTCTGTGGAAATTATATTTATTACCTCTTTTGCCCAGTTCATGCAGGCCGCCTTCAAAATGAAGCCCTTTAATTACCTGCTTAAACCCCTGTCCTATAAGACCTTTTCAAAGGAATTGCTGCGGCTTTCCAAATCTTTTTTAACCGACGTGAACGTTCCCGGCAACGAATTCCTCCTGCTCCAAAACAAATACATGATGAAGCGCATAAAAAAAGATGAGGTGATCTACTGCGAGTACGACAACTTTCGAACCACCGTATATGCGGTTCATGACCAGGTTCAATTTTATATTCCCCTGCATGCGGTCAAGTCCCAGCTGCCTTTCGACAACTTTTTATACAGTCAGCGCAACGTCATCATAAACATTAACTTTGTCTCGGAGGTAAGTTTCGGCAACGAATCCCTCATTTACCTGAGCAACGGTTTTGCTCCGCTCCCATTGAGTAGAAAATATAAAAAGGACTGGAAACAATATGTTTTTAGAAATAGTATTTGAGGCCCTCACATTTTTTTTGACCGCTTTATTTTTTCGTTCGGTATCTGACATAAATAAAAGCAAAAAGATTATGCTTTTGTTTTCCCTTGTCTATGCTTCAGTGTCCGCTCTGTCGGTACACTACATGGATTTGTCGGGTCTGCAGGCCCTGCAGCTGGTAAAACCAGTCCTCATAATGTCTTACTGCGTATTTGCCCTGCAGTTGATATTTCATGCAAAAATATGGAAAACCATAACTTACAGCGCCATTGCCCTGATGCTCAATGGTTTGGCCAATTTATTGACGCTTGCAATATTCAAGCTTATGCATATCAACACAAATCCGGGCGTCATCCTAAATGATGTGAAGCTGCTGACACTGGGTATGTTTTTGAATTATCTGTTTTTTTCCGCCCTGCTTTACAGCTGGGTGGTTTTTATAAAAAGCAACAAAATCTATACTGTTTTCGGCAACAAATTCTCCTTCGGCCTGGTATTGGTGACTCTTCTGATGTTCATTCTCAATATTGGAATATACATCATCCTGCTGAGGAAATATGACCTGGATCTCTGGTATTTCATCTTTGCATTGTTGATCCTGGTATCCTATTCTTCTTTCATGATATTCGCCCTTCAAAGGTTCTATAAATATGTGAATATACAAAAGGAACTGGACCAGCAGAAATTCTACAATACTTCCATGGCAAATGCCATGGACAATCTGCGCCGGTTCAAGCACGATATAGGAAACAGCCTCTCCGTAGTCCATGCCATGATCGAAATGAACAGATTCGAGCAGTCAAAGGCATATATGAAGGAGGTAATGAGTTTCAATTCCACACTCAACAACCAGTCCATGCTTTTAGACGTACGCAATGCAGCTGTCAATGGACTGCTGTCCAGTAAAATCGATTATGCCGAGAGTGTCAATGTAAAAATAAATCTGAATATTTCTACGGAGCTCCAAGACATCGTCAACGTAAGCATGATGGAATTGTGTGAGGTTTTGGGCATACTGGTGGACAATGCCATCGAGGCGGTATCGGGGAAAGAGGATAACGCGGTTTCCATAAGCATCTCCGTCAGCCATAATTCCATCTCCTTTGTTGTATGCAATGTACTTGCTGAGGGAAGCAAAGGCCTTGATGCAATCAAATCAGGGGGTACAAGCAAGGGTGAAGGCAGGGGAAGCGGACTGCGGATTGTCAACAGCATCGTCAAAAAAAACAAGTGCATGTTGTTAAACACGCACTTCGAACCGGAATCCAATTCTCTGTTTCAGGAATTGACTCTCTTGCAGGACTAGTCTCTTTTTAAAAGGTGCTCTGGGCACTTTTTCTGGTGGAAAAGCCAGGCCAGGCTTAAGTTTGTGCTTATATTCGCGGTGGCCTTTGCTCCACTTTTAATGATTTTTTTCGTTATGGCTTTCTTCTCCATCATAATGGTACTTCCTTTCCATATTTTATTTTGTATAGCTTATAGGTTATTGGCAAAATCAACACGCCTTCTGCAATAACCGAAAACCCAATGTAATATTTGTATGGCGCCGGAAAAACAATAAATGCGGCGTAGCAGGCTACAACTAAAACCAGACTGTATATCCTGTACTTTCTGGTCATTTTTGACGAAAGCAAGGGCTTGAACTCCGTATCCGCCGGGGCGTACTTCCCCACTGCCCACAGAACCGGCGGCAGTAACAGCAGGATCATTGAGCCGGCTATATAGCTGTAAAGATAATTGCCGCCGCAGTAGATAAGAAACACCGTAGCCGTATAGGATAAAAAGCAACCCCATTGCGTTTTGGCATGTACCCCGCCCATATAATTCCTCAGCAGCCCCAGCACCGCCATGATGATCAGCGTATCCTTCAGCCTTCCTGCCATGGCGGCAATGGAAACAACGGCGATTATTTTTACTGTTTCGGAAAAAAACATGTAAATTCCATACTCGATGGTCTCTTTCTCCCGGATATCCGTGTCCCCATCCGTTACATATTCCGTCAATTGTCTGCTTATTACGTCTAAAACCGACATTTAAATCACCTGAATCAATTATCCTTCCAGGCGGAATGCAAATTATAAGATATTCAATGAAGGGTATTTGGGACAGAATAAGTTTCGATTTTTACATTTTATAAGGTCTACGGTGCATTTCATTTTTATGGCGGAGGCACAATCCTCCCATCTGTTTTAATATAAAAGCCTACGGTGTTGTTGCGGATAGATTCTGAAATGAAAGAGTTGATAAAAACATGCCAGGGAAATTACCAGGAAGTGAAGAAGCTTACTACTCGCATATGCTAGCAAAGATAAGCAATCTGAAAAAATCAGGGATGAATACTTCGGAAATCATTGAAAGTCTCGCTGCATACTACCCCTTTCAAGATATTATGGAATTCCTTTTGGGAAATAAATATATCGTTAAATCCATAATTACTGAAAAGCTTATTGTGGTTGACCCCCATGACAACTATTCGGAAAAAGACGGGATCGCGGCGCTGGTGGAAGCAATTGAGGGTATTCGATAAATGTGTGACACTTTATTCGCAGACAATATCTCCCGGTATCGATGATGCTGATTTATATTATTATAAATTTTACTACTGTTTTTAACATGACTTTATTTGTTAATGCAATTTTCAACCGAAAGATAAGTATGGATAAATATTTGATAACCTCCATTTACGTCAGCTCTGCCGGAATTATGGGAGGTTACGGCTTAAACAGCCCCCTCGTTGATTTTGTACTCGTCATTTTACTGCTGGCTCTGTTGAGGTACCTGCTGGAGCTCAAATATACCCAGTTTTTTATAAGTACCGGTCTGGTGGCAATTCTGTACACCTTCAGCAATATGATTGCCGTACTTTTCCATACCTCTTACGGCAACAATATTTTTTCTTTATGGGATGCAATGGCCCTTTTTGAAATTGCGGGGGCTGCCTTTAACCTTTCCTTATTGCTGGCGGCTTTCTGTATGAAAGCTTTCAAAACATATTTCCATGTGCCTGAACAAGTCAAATTGAAATCAGGCATTTATACCGCCCTAAACATGCTCTTGATTTGCATCATCACCAGCTACAGCCTGTCCCTGGCACAAAGCAGCTACATCTATTCCACGGACCGGCTGCTGGTATATGCCTGTTTTGTCTTTGTCCTGCTGTTTATTTTTTCAATTCATATAACCGTTGTTATTCTGGCGACTTCCGACAATCAATACCAGAACTGGGATTGATCATATAAATTTCCCTACTCGTCAATCACCTCAAAAGGCACATTCAGCTTTTTTGCTATTTCCTGGGCCTTTTCCATGAACTCATCCTTCTGTTCCTTTTCCGGT
>JAFADI010000045.1 GCA_023424965.1 Bacillota bacterium | reverse complement strand
ACAAAGCTTGCAATCGTTGATCTGGAAAACGACGGCACGCCGGAAGCTATCCTTTGGCTGGCCGTAAATAACAACGACTATTATGGGTTCGAGGTTTTGCGTTATCAGGGTGGAGTGGTTTATGGCTACACTTTGTGGTATAGAGCTTTTATGGACTTAAAAGCTGACGGAACGTTTTCTTTTTCCAGCGGCGCGGCGGATTATGGGTTCGGCACGGTGAAATTCACAGGAAATGCTTACTCGGTCGATAAGATAAGCTATTGTGAATCTGGTTATGATTCCAACAATAATCAGAGCGTTTCATATTTTGTCGATCACGGGAGTGCCACGGAAGGCGATTTCCTATCGGCTATCAATAAGCAAAGCGAGAAGGCAGCGGCCACATGGTATGATTTTACAGATGACAATCTGGAAACAATACTTTCTAATTTTAAGTAAACGACAGTGGCATAAATCTAAAAATGTCTACTTTGATGCTTCAAGCTCCAAGAGAATTCAGGGCGGTGATATTAAGGATGCAACCCACCTCTTTTCTTATAAACCAGAGAAGTTTGGCAATAATAGTGGTAAATGAAATTAGGAGGAATAAAAATGGTTGCACTGAAAGACAGCGTTACAAAAGAGAACCTTTTGAGGGCTTTTGCAGGAGAATGCCAGGCCTGGCGGCGCTACGAATTGGCCGCTGGTCAGGCAAAAAAGCAAAATCTTGAGGTCCTATACTGGCTTTTTCATTACACTGGAAATCAAGAAAAGGAACACGCTGAGGTATTTTATAATCACTTAAAAGAGTTCAACGGGCAGGAAATTTCGCTGAGTGCCGACTACCCCATCGATAATTCGGATAACATGCTGGAGCTTTTGCAGCTTGCCGCCCGGCATGAAGCTGCGGAGTACGACACGATTTACAAATCCTTTGGCGACAAGGCTAAGGAGGAGGGATTTCCCAAAATCGCAAATTCGTTTTATATGATCGCTGAGATTGAAAAAGTACACAGCCAGCGTTTTTCTCAGTATGGGCAGCTAGTGCAAAACAATAAACTGTTTGAAAATGAAACGGCCACGGAGTATATCTGCCTAAACTGCGGTCACATCCATAAAGCCACCGGAGCGCCGCAAATCTGTCCGGTTTGCAGCCATAGTCAGGGATTTTTTGTCCGCCGGGAAGACTCGCCATTTGGAAAATAAAAGTAGAGGTAGTGCATTTTTAACTTTTATAGTTCCGGAGGCCATAATGTAGAAAGTTTTTTAATCGGTGCAAGGCATGTTGAGACGGTTTGCCTGCTTAATAAAATATAATGGATAGTAGACCTATGCACTCATTTATCAGATGGGTGCATTTTGCTACGCAAAGTAGCATAAGTTTGAATGAATGTAAAGAAGGTTTGCTTGTTTGCGTAAAGAAGATGGCTTATCATGGAAGATAATCATAAATATTTTGGAGGGCACAAAAGTGAACTTATCCGAAAAGATTAAGGAACTGCGCAAGCAATACAATTTATCGCAAGAGCAGCTTGCAGGTAAAATCGGTGTCTCAAGGCAGGCAATTACAAAATGGGAAACGGGTGGCGGGCTACCGGATATTGAAAACATCCTTTCAATCGCCGCACTGTTCAATACTTCGGTTGATGAGCTGCTGTCCGCAGAAAAGCTAAAAGGTCGTTCTGGCTTTTTTATATGCGAAAGCGTAACGGAGTATGACATTGATTTGGCAAAACATTATGATTTTAATATCGGCGATGCCCATGAAATCATTGTCCAGGGCAGTGATACAGAAAAACTGAAGGTGACGCTTGCATCAAAGCTGCTCGACAATCTTGAGAGTAAATATAAAGTGAAGCTTGATGAACACAAAAACCGCATCGACATCAATCTAAAAAGTATAAATGTCGGTAAAGCGCAAACGAAGGATGCGCTCTATGTTATTCTATCGTTGCCCGTAAAGTTTATTGCGGGGCTTGAAATTTCGGCTGCCGCATCGGTATTAAGTATTCGCAACGTCAAAATTGAATCACTGGAATATGAAGGTAAAGTGAATTCCGTTCAGATAAACAATTTTGACGGCCATTTGGAGCTTGACTGTTCGTGCGACATGGAGATCACTTGCGGCGATCTTCGCGGTCAGATTTCTGTTAACCAAATCTCTGCTGCTTCCATTATCCATATTCCTTCGGGCACAGATTACCTTGCAAAAGCGAAAGGGCGCTCTAACAAGCTGTTATTTACACGGGACGGAAAACCCTGGGAGCTGGATGGCAACGAAGAAGCGGAGAACATGATAGAGCTGAACGGTATGAACTCAGAGCTCATTATCAACGAATATACCATACTGCCCACAAAGGAGGGAGATTTATGACAATCAAAAAATATCGGCACCCGGTTCTGTTTTACAGTTTGGCGACAGGAATCCCGTGGGTGCTTTGGTTTACTGCGGCATATGTCAGCCATATGACACCGGGCAATCCGTTCAGGATAACGCTGACAAGCTTATTGGGTATCCTGGGCTTGATAAGCCCGATGGTTGTGGCTGTTTCTTTGCTTTTTCCGGATAAGGAGCTGCGGGATGACTTCCTCGGCAGATTTTTTCATTTCAAAGGCATAAAGCCCTGGTATATTTTGACCACCTGCTTGCTTATGCCTGCAAGTATTCTTCTCGCTCAGGCTATTTCGTTGTTTTTTGGACACAGCGCAGAGCAATTCAATTTTTCCGGAAACTTTTCTTTTTCCGCGGGTATTTACCCCGCGTGGTTCATACTGATTCTTGCCCCTATCCTGGAGGAATTGGCCTGGCATACCTATGGCACGGACTGTCTGAGGGTACGATTCAGACTTTTCAACGCTTCAATGCTATTTGGTGTAATCTGGATTGCATGGCACATTCCCCTCGGTTTCATCAAAGATTACTATCAAAGTAATTTAGCTGCGTCAGGTTGGCTGTATACGTTAAACTATGCGGTCAGCATTATTCCGTTTGTAATGCTGATGAATTGGTTGTATTACAAAACGGGACGCAATATTCTGGTGGCGGTTATATTCCATATCACTGCCAATGTTTTCAATGAGATTTTTATGACACATCCGGACAGCAAGGTGATTCAGACCCTGCTCTTGCTTGGCCTGACGATTTTTCTGCTGATAAAAGAAAGGGCTTTCTTTTTTAAATTAGAGCATGAGGAACAAAACATTACTCAATATGAAACAGCCCAATACCTTCCTTGAATGCGTATAAGCGACAGAAGGATAACCTTTTGGTGAAGAAAAAAGCTTCGTTGCAAAAAGTAAAACAAAAACTTTTTATCGAATTGAATTTGAATATCAATGTATTCGTAGAACAAATAAATCCTGTACGGTTTTTCTGAGAGAGCTTGTCTTGATTAATTCACTTCTTTTAAGGGTATGAATACAGGATAATGAAGGGATATTATTGCGCCTGATAAATGGATGGCCTATTTAAGGAGGTGCCGCTCTATGAAAAATCAATTCCGGACAATCGTGATTGTTGCTCTGGTCACCATGGGCATATCCGGTTGCCAGCCCGCAGCAACAATCCCCCAGGACGGTGAAAAAGACGGAATAATATCTGAAAGCCCTACGACAGCTGTCAGCGAGACAACCGGCACGCCATCATCAAGGCCGACGACATCCGGGCAGCTGACCTCCAGGTCAATACCAGACCCGGGAGCCGTCTCCCTAAAAATTGAGCCCGCATACCCGAAACTCACATTTGATCAACCCCTCTATTATACCGTGTCAAGCGGTGTTGGCAGCGACGTCTACGTCGTGGAAAGAACCGGAAGAATCAAGGTCTTTGCCGACAGTGCAGATTCTGAAAGTGCGGGGGTGTTTCTGGATATCAGCAATCTCGTCAATCATAGCGGCCAGGAACAAGGCCTGCTTGGTCTGGCCTTTCACCCCGATTATATCCGGAACGGTTATTTCTATGTTAACTATACCAACCGGGACAGCACTGTCGTAGCACGCTATATGCGCCAGGAGGACAACGGCAGGGCGGCTGATCCGAACAGCGGTGTGGTCCTGCTAACCTTTCACCAGCCCTATGCCAATCACAACGGTGGTCATCTGGCTTTCGGCCCCGACGGATACTTGTATATCGCCACTGGGGATGGCGGTTCCGGCGGCGATCCGCAGAACAACTCTCAAAACCTCACCAACCTGCTGGGAAAAATACTCCGGATAGATGTGGACCATCCGTCCGGTGAAATTGCATACGCCATCCCGGACGACAACCCTTTTGCCGGCAACAATCAAGGCTATCGCCCGGAAATCTTCGCATATGGCCTGCGCAATCCCTGGCGGTTCAGTTTCGACGGTCAGGGTACATTATGGGCGGCCGATGTGGGACAGGACAAAGCGGAAGAGATCGACTTAATTGTACGGGGTGGCAACTATGGCTGGAGGGTTAAAGAAGGTACACAAGACTACAAGAGGACTGACGGAATTGATCTCTCCAGCCTCACTCCACCTATCTGGGAATACGACCATTCACAAGGCCAGTCCATCACCGGCGGCTATGTCTATGAAGGCAGTCAATTACCTGCCCTGCAGGGGGCCTATATTTATGGTGATTTTGTTTCCGGACGAATTTGGGCTCTATGGATCGATGACAGCCAGACCGTGCACAACGAGCTGATCCTCAAAACCGATCTGAAAATAGCTTCGTTCGGGACAAACGCCAACAATGAAATGCTGATTATCGATCTGCGCGGAAAAATTTATCGCCTGAGAGAAGCAAACTGACGGTCGG
>JAFADI010000268.1 GCA_023424965.1 Bacillota bacterium | reverse complement strand
ATGACGAAAAAAATGATCGGTCTTTTCATGGCATTCGTTCTTGCGGTGAGTGTTTCCGCTTGCGGAAGGGGAGGGAAAGCGGTTCCTCCCAATCCTTCGGAATATACCGAAAGTGAGATCGGGAGCGATTCAGGGCTTGGCTGGCCGGGAGGCAGCAGGGTAAACTCGAAAGGCCAGCTGGTGGTATTTGACAGGGGAAATGGGACGGGCGCCGGCTTTGTGACTTTGGAAACAGACGGCAAACCGTCGGGAGCTTCAAAAATTGACTTTCCGGCAAATGTCCGGGCTTTTGCCCTTGACCCGCAGGACAACATTTATGCGGTGACGGCGGAACCCCGGGGTGAAAAGGATACTTCCCAGAAGCTCACGGTCATCAGTTCCCGGGGAGAGACCATAAGAACTGCCGATCTGGGCGCCTTTGCAGGTACGGGAAGCGACGGAATCCAGGATATGGGCTATACGGATATTGCTGTGGGCCCCGACGGAAGCATATACCTGTCCAATCCTTCAAAAGGCATCCAGGTGCTGGACAAGGAGGGGAGGCCGGTGAAAACCCTGGGCGCCCATGGGTATGAAAGCGTCGATGTGGACGCTGAGGGGAGCCTCCTTGCGGGAAGCTTCATGGGGAAGCGGGTCATTGAAAAGCTGGACCCCGCCACCGGTAAAAGCCTCTGGTCGGTGGATCTGGCGGCCCAGAATCCCACAGGATTTTCCATGATCGGCTCGAACAAAGTCAGGTTTTCAAAAGCAGACGGGTGCATTTATTCTATGGACGGCCAGAAAATCGCCAAATATGACTCCTCGGGAAAGCTCCTGGGGACGGCCATTGATTTCAAAGCCTATACCATTCTGGCCAGCGGCTATACCATTTCCGACATGTGCCCCGATGGGTCGGGAAACATCTATGTCACCACCACATCGGCGCCGGCGGGGGGAAAGCTGAAGATGAAGCCGGCGGGAAGCGGAACGGAGCCCGCTGCCGCAAGCGGTACCCCGGAGGACATAAAATATGAATTGTATAAATACTCTCCCCAAAAGGGGGATGGCACCGCCCAGAGTAAAAAAGTGATCACCGTTGTGGCCCCCGTATCCAACAGGGCCCTTGAAATAGCGGCGGGCAGGTTCCAGAAGGACAATTCCGGGTACAGGCTGGATATACAGGCGTACACAGGAAGTGATTATGAAACCTATGTGAAAAACCTCAACACACAGATTCTCTCCGGCAGAGGTGCCGACATCCTATCGGTGGCCGGACTGCCCTACGAAAGCTATATCGCAAGAAACGTACTGGCTGATCTGAGCGGGATGATGGCGGGCGACGGCAGCTTTGACATGGACGAATACTATGCCAATATCTTCGATGCATTGAAATACAACGGAAAACTCTATGTGCTTCCTACCAGCTTCAGCTTCAATGTCCTGATGGCAAACCAGGGGATCCTGGACCGGGAAAACATCAAAATCGACGATGGCAAATGGACCTGGGACGACTTTAAAGCAATTGCCGGGAGAGTCGCCCCAAAGAATGGAAGCAATGTTGACGGCGGCCGGAGGGCGCTGCCTTCCATCGATTCTATGGAGCTGCTGGACCTGTTTACCGGCGGAAGCTACAGCAGCTATATTGATGTGGAAAAGAAGAGGGCCAGCTTCACTTCTGGCGGCTTTGCAGAGCTTTTGAGCACCGTCAGGGACTTTGGCGACGGCGGCCTCACCGACAGCAGCATCAAAAGGGACATGGTTTCGATCCTGGAGGCGGCAGGCAGGGGGACGCTGGTCTTTTACCCTTATTCCATCACCGACTACAACATGTACGGCTTTATGAAGGCCGCATTTAAAGACCAGCTGAGCCTTTACAACATGCCTTCCGCCGATGGGGCAAAGGGGGGGAACTTCACTGCCGGTTCCCTTTATGCCATCAACAGGAATTCCAAATACAAGGCGGAAAGCTGGGAATTTCTAAAAACCCTTTTATCCGATGAGGTCCAGTCCCAGAATCTCCAGGGGATGGCGGTCCAGTCCCAGTCCAAAGGAGCGGGAGACCTGTCCAAAACAATGGGAGGTTTTTCGGTCAACAAGGCGGCCCAGCAGCAAAAGGCGCAGCAGGCCATTGACGCTTCAACGAGCGGAAACATGAAAATAATGATGAGAAGCGGGAGCGGCAGCATTTCACTGAGCCCTGCAGCCATGTCCCAACGGGATATCGACGATATCAACCGGTTTATTTCAGGGCTGAATACCCATGCCGATACAGATGCCAACATCAGCAGCATTATCGAGGATGAGACCAAAGGTTTTTTCTCCGGGGACAAGACTGCCCAGGAGACGGCAAAGCGGATACAGGACCGGGTGAATACCTACCTTGGCGAATAGGAAATAATGTAGTCATTGACAGGCTGTAACTGTTGCGGTAGTATAAATTTATGATCAACTACCGCAATAGTCATGCAGGGAGAGATGCCGATGAAAATCAAATTGTTTGATTCCGAGCTGAAGGTGATGGAAGTATTGTGGCGGGAAGGGAATCTGACGGCAGGGCAGCTGGCCCGTATTTTAAAAGAGGAAACGGGCTGGAACAGGAACACCACCTATACCGTTATCAAAAAATGCATTGATAAAGGCGCCATTGAAAGGCTGGAACCCAATTTTACCTGCAAAGCGCTGGTTTCCATGGAGGAAATCCAGCAGCAGGAAACGGCGGAATTCATCAACAAAATGTTTGACGGTTCCGCCGAAAGGTTTTTTGCCGCTTTTGTCAATGAAAAAAACCTGACGAAGGAACAAATTGAGAAATTGAAGCAGCTTGTCAATAAGCTGAAGTGAGGTGGTTGTGATGAACCTGCTGCAAATGAGTGTTTCAGCCGGCATTCTCATTTTTGCCGTTGTTATTTTAAGGCTCCTTGCCGTGAACCGGCTGCCCAAAACAATGTTTCTTGCCCTCTGGGGCATAGCCCTGTGCAGGCTGCTCATCCCCTTTTCCATTCCTGCAAGGTTCAGCATTTATCATGTTTTTAATGACATGATCTCCCGGGGACTTTTACTGAAAGCGGCAGAAGCAAACGGAGGCAATGCCGGAGTTTGGATCTACGGAAGTATGGCCTATATGGACGGGGTATATAAACCGCTGCAGCCGGGGCTCTTGATGCTGCTCTGGATCGCAGGCACGGCCTTCTTTACCCTGTTTTTCGCCCTATCCTTCTATAGAAGCTGCAGAGAAATCAGAACGGCGCTGCCCATCAAAGGCAACACGTTGATCGACAACTGGCTGGGCGTACAAAGGCTGAAACGTTCCATAAAAGTTCTGGTATCGGATAAAATTACAACCCCTATAACCTATGGGATACGAAGGCCCAAAATCATCCTTCCCCGGTCGATGGATTACGGCAATGAACCGCAGATGAAGTACATCCTCACCCATGAATTGATCCATATAAAACGGTTTGACGCCCTCTGGAAGCTCCTGCTGGTCGTTGCCTTGTGTGTCCACTGGTTCAACCCCATGGTATGGGTGTTATATTTATTGGTAAACAGGGACCTGGAGCTTGCCTGCGATGAGAAGGTAGTCAAATTGTTCGGCGAGGATACAAAGTCCGACTATGCCTTGTCCTTGATTGAAGTAGCGGAGCGCGGGGCCGGATTTACCCCGCTGTACAGCAGCTTCAGCAAAAATGCCACCGAGGAAAGAATCCTGTCCATCATGAAATTCAAGAAAACCTCCCTGTTCAGTCTGGTCCTGGCGTTTATGCTTGTTGCGGGAGCAACGCTGGTGTTTGCCGAAGGCACGGCAGGCAAGGTCCTCCACCTGGACGGGGTGATCCGGACGGACAGCGGCAGCTTCAGCTTCAGCCTTGGCGAAGGGGGAGTTATTACCGTAAAGGATGCCGGCGGCAAGGTGGTCAGTACGACCACCGTAGGCAGCGACGGCAAGGCGACCCTGACAGACGGCAGCGGGAAAACAATTAAAACCCTTCAACTGGAGGATATTAAAGCGATTGAGGGAAAGCGGATTCTGCTCCGCAACAAGGATGTTGTGTTTGATGGCCCGGAGGCTGCGGCCCTTCCCAAATTCACTGCGGAAGTCACGGGTGAGGGCATCGTCACTGTAAAAGATGCCCGGGACGAAGTGATCTGCACAGGAAGGGCGGACAGCAGCGGTGTGGCAATTCTGACGGACAGCAACGGCGCAAAAATGGGCAGTGCCGTTGTTAACGGCGGCGAGGTAACCAGACTGGTTTTACAGATCAATAAGGGGGACGCGGTATTTTTTAAAACCGATAAATTTTAGAAAGGGTGTTGCTTTTTGTCCTTCAGCGGGTGCATACGTTCAAAAGAACTGCATATGGATACCTGGGTACAGGTGGTCACTCCTGACGTAATGAAAAAAGGAAAGCCCCACAGGGTCATCTATATGCTTCACGGTACCACCGGCAACAGCATGAACTGGGTGCATTTCACGTCAATGCCCCTTTATGCCTGCGAGCATGATGTGGTGTTTGTGGTGCCGGAAGTGGGTAACACCTGGTGCAGGAACATACCCGACCGGGGAAACTTTTTCAACTATATCGTGGACGAACTGCCGGAAATTATCGGCGGGATGTTCAACATATCGGACAAAAGGGAAGACGCAGCGATCATGGGGAACTCCAGCGGAGCCTATGGAGCCATGAAATGTGCTCTCTCAAGACCGGAACAATACTGGCTGTGCGGCGCCTTTTCAACTGCCAGCGTATATGTGGGGGAATACCTTGACTACTTGCGCCGGCAAAAGCCGGAGGAGATGGAGAACCCGCATCTCAGGTCGGTATACGGTCCCGGCCTCCAATGTACCGAAGACGATGAACTGATAAAATTGGCGAGAAAAGCGGCAGGGCTGAGAGTAAAGCCTGAAATCTACATGACCATAGGCCAGGAAGATTTGCTGTATGAATCCAACCAGGTATTCAGCAAAGAAATGAAATCCTTTTATCCGAACTTTGCCTGCGATACATGGCCCGGGAGCCATGATTGGCATTTCTGGGATCAATCCCTCAAAAGGGCGCTGGAGAAATATTACCCCCGTCAGCATTGAGCCTGGCCACAGCATTTGCAGAACCGATTCCAAAGAGAAAGAAGGGATGGGTATTTTCCCCGACATTTTTGAAAAACAGCAGATACGCAATTATCTGGTGGCCTATCACCATTTAAGCGATGAATGGGCCCTTAAAAATATGGAAGACATTGTGGCGTATATCGGCAAGGTCGGCTGTATCCAGTATGACCCCCTTGATGTGGTGGGGAAAAATCCTGACCTGGTGCTGCAATCCAGGTACGGCAGCTACCGAAAGGGAGACATCGACAGGTACCTTTATTCCGACAGGACCCTGTTTGACGTGTGGGACAAAAACATGTCAATCTGTGCTACCAGCGAATGGCCCTATTTCGAAAAGCACAGGAAACAGTACCTGAAATGGTGCCATGAACACAAGGAAACCATCGATAAAATCACCGGGTACTTACGGACCAATGATTTTGCCTGCTCTAGCGATTTTGACTTTGAGGAAAAAGTGGGGTGGCATTACGGACCCCAGAGGCTTGCAAAAGCGGCCCTGGAATGCATGTGCTATGCGGGGCTTGCCGTTGTCCACCATAAGAAGGGCACCCGGAGGTATTATTGCCTGGCCGACCGGTTTGTACCCCAACAATATTTTACGATGTGCAATCCCAACAAAACCGACGAGGAATATTTCAAATGGGTTGTTCTGCGCAGAATTAACAGCATCGGGGCATTGTGGAACAAACAGAGCGACGCCTGGCTCGGAATAAACGGGTTTAAAAGCGAGCACCGCAACCGGGCCTTCGAAGCTCTGCTCAATACGGGTGAAATATCGGAAATAAAAGTGGAGGGCATAAAAGACCCTTTGTATATCGCCGCTGAAAATCTGGAGCGGTTACAAGAGACCATGAACATTCCCGTGAAAAATAAATACGCCAGAATGCTTGCGCCGCTGGACAACATCCTCTGGGACAGGAAGCTGATTGCCGCGCTTTTCGGCTTTGAGTACAAGTGGGAGGTGTATACACCTGCGGCAGAGCGGAAATACGGTTATTATGTTTTACCTGTGCTCTGTGACGGCAAATTTATCGGCAGGATTGAAATGCAGACGGACAAGAAGAGCAAAACACTGGTTGTCAAAAGCTTTTGGGCGGAAGACAACTCTCGCCTTTCTACTTATAAACGCAAGATCATCGGAGGAATCAACGCCTTTGCAAAGTACAACCTTTGTGACCAGGTGGATTTGCAGGGCGTCCTTTGAAGTATTCAAGCTGCTTTTCGCCAGGGAGAATATTTGCAGGGGAATAAGACATAGCCCACGTAGGCACGTATATATTTGTCAGTAGATTAAAAACGTTGGGATGTGTATTTTTATGAAAACAAAAATTTACTATTTCTCCGCAACGGGTAATTCCCTGAAAGTAGCGAAAGATCTGGCTGAAAAACTTGGAGATACCGAGCTGGTATCCATTCCTAAGGTGATGAAGTCGGAAACGGATTTGTCGGCAGACAGCATAGGAATCGTTTTTCCGGTTTACGCCTGGGGAATGCCCTTGATGGTGGCCAAATTCATTAAAAGGCTCAGGGCGGAGCACGGAAAATATTTCTTTGCCGTAGTTACCTGCGGAGGTTCGGCGGCAGGGACGCTGCTGCAGGCCGAAAAAAGCCTGCGGAAGCAGAATGTCCGGCTTGCGGCGGGCTTTGTGGTACAGATGCCCACCAACTATATCGTATGGGGTGGTGCAATCCCCCAGGAAAGACAGCAGCAAATGTTCGACAACTGGAGCAAAAGGCTGGAAGACATGGCGAAAATCATCGGAAACCGGGAGGAGCACAGCGTCGAGACAGGGTCTTTCCTGGCCAATTTCTTTTTGAGCAAGGCCCTCTACAGCATTTCCATGCCCCAATTCGCCGGAATGGACAAGGCCTTCCATTCAGACGGCAATTGCGACCACTGCGGGATATGCGAAAGAGTTTGTCCTGCCGGCAACATCGCCCTGCAAGACGGAAAGCCTGTCTGGAACCACAAATGCGAGCAGTGTCTCGCCTGTATCCAGTGGTGCCCGAAGCAGTCCATCCAGTACGGGCAGAAGACTGCAGGGCGCCAAAGGTATGTCAATCCCTCCGTGAGCCTGAAAGAATTGCTTTGACAGGATATAATAAAATTTTAAAAACCCTGTAAATTTTCAGAGCATCTTGATATAATATTCTGTGCAGGAGAGTGATGAGCATGGAAGAAATATTAAAAGAAATACTTTCACAAATGCAATCGATGTCCACCAAAATGGAAGAAAGATTTAATAAGCTAGAAGTCAGGCAGGATGAAACCAATGCCAGGCTCACTAAACTAGAGAGTGGGCAGGATGAAACCAATGCCAAGCTCACTAAACTAGAGAGTGGGCAGGATGAAACCAACGCCAGGCTCACTAAACTGGAGACTAAAATAGAAAATGTAACGGATGTTAAAATCCAGGCTTTGTTTGAGGACCGAGAAATCGTACACGGCAAGCTGGATAAAATTGTCGATAAATTAGAGAAAATAGAAGGTCAGATTATAGATCATGACATAAAAATTCAAGTGATAAGCAGCAAAACGAAAGCTGTTTGAACTGATGAGGCAAACTATATAGAAAGAATGCCGGAAGGGCGGTAAGTTTTTAGCACTCTCGAACAGAGAGTGCTAAAATTGTCTTGACAAGCTTTTTTATGGAGTTGTATCATAGATAGTGGAAGCCGGACAACAGAATTTAGAGGGAGGTTTTTTACAATGATTCGTGAAAGTGGAAACATTTCCATCAATACCGAAAACATTTTTCCTATCATTAAAAAATGGCTTTATTCCGAAAAGGATATTTTTATCCGTGAGCTGGTGTCCAATTCAAGTGACGCCATAAGCAAACTGAAAAAACTGGCCGCAATCGGAGAAGCAGAAGTAGGTCCCGACACCCAATATACCGTAAAGGTTATTGTGGACAAGAACAGTAAAACCATAAAGGTTATAGATAACGGAATAGGAATGACCGAAGAGGAAGTGAAGAAATACATAAACCAGATTGCTTTTTCCGGAGCCAAGGATTTCCTGGAAAAATACAAGGATAAGACGGATGAAGGCCAGATCATCGGCCACTTCGGACTGGGCTTCTACTCTGCCTTCATGGTGGCGGAAAAGGTCCGTATCGACACCCTTTCCTTCCAGAAGGAGGCCAGTCCCGTCAGCTGGGTAAGTGCAGGCGGGACCGAGTATGAAATGGGAGAATCGGACCTCAGTGAGAGAGGCACCGTGGTCACCCTTTACATGGCGGAAGACAGTCTTGAATTCCTGGAAGAATTCAAGATGAGGGAAATCCTGGTGAAATATTTTTCCTTCCTGCCCTATGAGCTGTATATCGAAGACGCGGCAGCAGAAAAAAAGACGGAGGAAGCTGTAGAACCCAGGCCGCTGAACGACACCAGCCCCCTGTGGCTGAAAAACCCCAAGGACTGTACGGAACAGGAGTATAAGGATTTTTATGCAAAGGTGTTCCACGACTTTAATGAGCCTTTGTTCTGGATACACCTGAACATGGACTATCCCTTCAACCTTAAAGGCATTCTGTACTTCCCCAAGCTCAAGCACGAGTTTGAAACCATGGAAGGGCAGATCAAGCTGTTCTACAACCAGGTGTTTGTGGCTGATAATATCAAGGAGGTCATTCCTGAATTCCTGCTGCTGTTGAAGGGCGTGCTGGATTGCCCCGATTTGCCCCTGAACGTATCCAGGAGCTTTTTGCAGAATGACGGCTATGTGTCCAAAATATCGTCCCATATCACCAAAAAGGTTGCGGACAAGCTGACTTCCCTGTTTGAAAACGAAAGGGAGAATTACAACAAATTCTGGGATGACATCAATCCTTTCGTAAAATACGGCTGCATCCGGGAAGCCAAGTTCTTCGACAGGGTCAAGGACATTGTGATCTACAAGACCACAAACGGCGATTATGTGACCTTGAAGGAATACCTGGAACGCAATAAGGAAAAGCATGAAAACAAAGTTTTCTATGTGTCGGATGAAAAACAGCAGGCCCAGTATATAAAGCTCTTCAAGGACCATGGGATGGAAGCGGTGCTTCTGGCCACCATGATCGATAGCCATTTTATTTCCTTCCTTGAAATGAAGGAGAATGCCATCAAATTTGCCCGCATCGATTCCGATTTGTCGGAAAGCCTCAAAGACTCCGATGAGGACAAAGAGGCTTCAAAGCAGATTGGGGAAGAGCTGGAAAAGATCTTTAAAGAAGCTGTGGGCGACGACAAGCTGAAGGTTCAGGTTGAAAGCCTGAAGGCCTCCTCCATTCCCGGCATGATCCTGCTCTCCGAGCAGTCCAGGAGAATGCAGGAAATGAGCAGGATGTTCGGCGGCATGGATATGGGGCACATGTTCCCCAAAGAAGAGACGCTGGTGCTGAACAGGGGAAATTCCCTGATCCGCAGCCTTCTGAAGCTGAAGGACAGGGAGGAGCATAAGGAGGATGTAAAGCTCATATGCCAGCAGGTATACGATCTCGCCATGCTGAGCCACAAACAGCTGGATGCGGAGTCCATGACCCGGTTTATCGAAAGAAGCAACAAGCTGCTGGAGAGGCTTGCCACCGTGGAAGAGTAGAATTTAAAAGCCATAAAAATTTAGGGAAAGCTCCTGGCCGGAGCAATGCTATGCCGGCCGGGGGCTTTTTTATTAGCCCTGCAAACATTTACAAAATAATTTGGTATTACTTGTAATATATAATATTATGAAATATAATAGTTATAAAATATAACTATTATATTTCATAATATTACAGCGCATTTTAACGTGTACAATA
>JAFADI010000234.1 GCA_023424965.1 Bacillota bacterium | reverse complement strand
CGCCTCTCATTGGCATAGAACTTTTTCCAGTCAATCTTTCCGCCTTCCAGCCAGCATTTGCCGATGCATTCAAGCAGGGCCTCCAACCCCAAATCCCTTTCGGGACCCGCTTCTATCAATATCCTGTCCGGATCTCCCATGACCTCCTCCAGGCCTTCGGCAAAACGCTCTCCGCCGCGCTGGTGCAGCCAGTATTCCCGGCTTTCCGCCTCGGGATCCGTTATCCAGGTGCCTGAAACAGAGGAAACAAACGGAATTCCCCCTCTGTTGAAATTAATTCCGGCAACCACTTCCGGCAAGCTTTCATCCCCTGCCGCCGCCAGCTTCAGCCCCGCCTCCAGGGATAGGACCCCTGCAAGGCAGGCCGCCACGTATTCTCCCTTCCCCTGTCCCAGCATATACCGGGGTTCCATCCCCCAGCTTCTGAACAGTTGGGCCAATGCATACTGGACGGCAAACAGCGCCGCACCGCCTGTACTACCGGCATCGATTTTCTTCCCCAAGGTCTCTGTACCTGCTTTTTCAGGATACAGCATCTCCCTCAGCTTCACGCCCGTCAGGGCCTCATAGATTCCGCAGCATTGATTTACCGAGTCCCGGAAAGCACTTTCACTGCCGTACAGTTCCCTTCCCCTGTTGACATATGCTCCCGTTCCGGCGAACACAAAAACAAGGGGCCGGTCCTTGGGCTTCCGGAAATCGGAAAATACGCTTTCCGGCGGCATTTTTTCCAGCTTGTCCACCAAATCCGCCGCATTCCTGCACAGAACAAACCTGCGGTGGTTGAAATTCCTTCTTCCCAACTGCAGCGTATATGCGGCGTCGGCAATGTTTGTGCCGGGATTTTTTCTCGCAAAATCCATCAGGTTGGAGGTCATTTTTTCCAGTGCCGTACCGGTCTTGGCTGACAAACAGATGATCTGGGCGGGGCGCTTTGAAGGTCCGGATTGTACCGCCTCGGGCGCCTCCTCCAGGACCACGTGGGTATTGGTCCCTCCAATGCCGAAGGAGCTCACGCCTGCCCTCAGGGGAAAGCCTTCCGTTTCCCATTTTGAAAGCCGGGTGTTCACATAAAAGGGGCTGTTGATAAAGTCAATTTTGGGATTGGGTTCCTCAAAATTCAAGCTCGGCGGTATCACCCGGTGCTTCATGGCAAGCACCGTCTTGACCACGCTGGCAAGGCCCCCTGCATTCACCAGGTGTCCGATGTTGGTTTTCACCGAGCCGATGGCGCAAAACTGCTTTTTCTTCGTGCAGGCACGGAAAACCTTCGTCAGGGCCGCAATTTCAATGGGGTCTCCCAAATCCGTCCCCGTTCCGTGGGCATCGATATAGGTAATGGTTTCGGGATCCACCCCCGACATGGCGATGGCTTCCGCAACACATTCCGCCTGCCCGTCCACGTTGGGAGCCGTATAGCTGTTCTTTGAAGCGCCGTCGTTGTTGATCCCCGTCCCCCGGATAACGGCGTGGATATAATCCCCGTCTTCAATGGCATCCTCCAGCCTTTTTAGGACTACTACCCCCAGCCCGCTCCCGCTCACCGTCCCGTTTGCCCTGGAATCAAAGGCGCGGCAGTGCCCGTCGGAGGACCCGATTCCTCCTTCCTGGTAGAAGAAGGCTTCGTTCCTGGAAACCTGAAAGCTGACCCCGCCTGCAAGGGCAAGGTCGCACCCGTAATTCAGCAGGTTCTGGCAGGCATAGTGCACAGCAACCATGGAGGAGGAGCACAGGGTGTTGACGTTGACGCTGGGTCCCGTCAGATTCATCTTGTAGGATACCTTTGTGGCCAGAAAATCCTGCCCGTTTGCAATCATAATCTTAAAGGTGCCCACATTTTCCACCAGGCCGGGATTGGAATACAGGTTCCTGATCATATACCCGCTCAGGTTGGCGCCTGCAAATACCGAAATCCGGCCCTCGTACTGCTCTGAGTTGTAACCGGCGCTCTCCAGCACCTCCCAGGAGCTTTCAAGGAACAGCCGGTGCTGCGGGTCCATGATCTCAGCCTCTCTGGCGGAATAGTCAAAAAACGCCGCATCAAACTGGTCCATGCCCTCCAAAATGGCGTCCGCCGCCACAAACCTTGGGTTGTCCAGCAAATGCCCGTCGATTCCCATTTTTATAAGCTCTTCACGGCTGAAGAACTTCACCGATTCCACGCCATTGTAGAGGTTATGCCAGAATTCATCCATGTTCCCGGCACCGGGGAAACGGCCGCCCATGCCGATGATGGCAATGGCGCCCATGGAACTGCCGTTGTCAAGATTGTCCACCATTGATTCCTCCTTTTCTCAACTGCATCTGCTGCCTTCTCTGTTTCATCACTTCCAGTTGTTTGTTGACCCTGCTGTTCACTTCTTCAAACACAGGTGCTTCCTCCGCGGTCCCGCTGCTTGAAAGGTATTTTGCCAGCAGCGCCACCGTATTATATTTGTATAAGTCAACGACCGCTATCTCCGTTTCAAAATTCTCTTTGATTTTTGAGTGGAGCTGGATTAAGAGCAGCGAATCCCCTCCAAGGGCAAAAAACTCATCATGGATGCCGATGCTGTCAATTCCCAGAAGCTGCTGCCACAATTCGGTCAATTTCTTCTCCGTCTCGTTTTTCGCCGGAACAAACTCATTTTCCAGTTCGGGCCTTGGATGCCTCTCCCTGGAAACCGCCGCTTCCTCCAGCGTTTCCCTGATATTGGGCCCATCTATATAACCGGCCTGCTCCACGGCAGTGTAAATATCCTTTGTAGAAACCACCACCTGGGGCCTCCAGCATCCGCTGAATATCCGGTGCAGGGCCTCCTGTCCCTCCGCCTGCGTGATGCCTTCCTTCAGAACTCCCGGCCGGTTTTCGGACAGGCCTTCAAAAAGCTTGCCGACGGAGGCGTATTCCGTTTGCTTTTCTTCCCCGGTCCTCCTTCCCCTGATGCTTGCAGCCGCCGACTCTCCCGTCAGCCTCATTGAAAAATTCCGGATTTCCGCCAAAGCATTCCCCCTGTCTCCCAGGATGTCGATGTCGCAGGTAATGACTTCCTGGAACGGGCGGCATCCGTTTTTAAACCGGATATGGCTGTAAATCCTGTGAGGCAGCGCCTCTCTGATATTCAGCCTTTCATAGGAGAAGGGCAGATAATTTCCCTCTCCGGCCAGCCTTACGGCGCCGGTGGCCACATCCAGCAGCGCGGGATGCAGCTTGTGGTCCTCCAGGTCGCGGACATACTCTTTTGCAAGCTCCACCTCCGCCAGACCTGCCTGTTCACCGAGGGAGAAGTTCTTAAGGGATTTCCACCTGGCCCCGAAGCGGATGAATTCTTCCGCCGGCCTTTGCTTGCCTCCTGCTTCGAAGATCATCCTTCCGCTGCATTTTTGCCGCAGCTCGGCAATACTGAAAACCCTTTCCTCACCTTCATGCCCGGCCGCCACCCTGCCTCTCACATGCTCAAGCCAGTGAGCCCTCTCTTCCGGTTCTCCCGTCCTTCTGCTTGCTATACGGAACTCAAAGGCTCCGTCCTTTTTGTCCATGACGGTATATACCGTCCGCTTTTCATTGAAATCCACCGCCAGGGGATGGAGGAAAACAACCCAGGAGATTTCCGCCCGGTTATTTCCCGTAATATCTTCAAAAGCCGCTCTTGCCATTTCCAGATAGGTGGTCCCGGCAAGGGTGGGAACGCCCATCACCAGGTGCTCCGACAATACCCAATCTTTTTCGGGACACAATTCCATGCCGTAAATGGTTCTTTCAGCGCTTTGGCTTATCACTCCGCCCGGCAGGGGGTGTACTTCTTCATCCTCTCCCGCCGGCTTCTGCCCCAGTCCCACGGCCATGCCGGTTCCCGGCCACCGGTCCCAGTCGATGGAAACATACCGGGTTCCACGGCCGGAATCGTGCTTCTGTGCAAAAGCATCCAGGTAGGCATTGGCGGCACTGTAATCGATCTGTCCAAATCCCCCTGTAATTGCATTCAGGGAGGAACAGAAAATGCAGAAATCCAGACCACAGTCCTTGAAGGCTTCATAAAGCGCAAGGGTACCCCTCACTTTGGGAGCAAGCACCTGCTCCGCCTGTTCCCTTTTCCTGCGCTGGACCATTCCTCCTCCGGGGCTTCCCGCGGCATGGATGATCCCATTGACGGAACCGAAGGTATTTTCAATCCTTTCCCGCACCTCTTGCAATTGACGGAGGTCGGAAACATCCGCCCTGCAAAGGAGGATTTCCGCTCCTGCCGTCTGGCACTGGCGCAGCTTCAGAATTTTTTCCGATACCGCATCCCTCCTGCCATGGGATGCAATCCACTCATCCCATTCCTCCATCCCCGGGAAGTTCGAACGTCCCAGGAGGACCAACCGGGCTTCTGCTTCCCGTGCCAGGTAGTCTGCCGTCACAAGGCCCAGGCCGCCCAGGCCCCCGGTAATCAGGTAAACGCCGCCCTTTCTCAGTTTGATGGGCGGACTGTCCCGGCGGTCAAGCCGGATATTCTCAAAATCCTGAATCCAGCGTTCCGGTCCCCGGTAGACGGCAATACCTGCCTTTGAGGATGTAAACACCTCCGCCGACAGCCGCTCAAGGATATCCTCTTCCTCTGCGCTCTCCGGTTCCGGCAGCGGTATGTCAATGCTGGCGCACCGGACATGGGGGTATTCCCTGGGAATAACCCTGCACGCCCCAAGGTGTAAAGCCTTTTCCGGATAAAATGCCTTCTCTCCGAAAAGCTTCTGTGCATTGCTGGTAATGGCCTTTATTTCTACGGGAGAAGCCTGCGGCCGGCTGCCCAGCGCCTGCGCAAGGTAAAGCAGGCTGAAGAAAAGCTCCTCTCCGCAGCGCAGGCTGTCTTCCGCTGTCAGAACATCCTCCGGCCCGGTAATGCCAAGAAGATTGACAATCCGTGAAGGTGTCCTTCCCTCTGCCGCCATGGTGCTCAAAAGCTTCTCAAAATCTCTCTGCTCCCCGCTGTCAATGACATAGTTTTTATCGTCCAGCTTCCTGTACCCCTTTCCTGTAAAGGCCACAACGGTACCGGTGCTCCTGGCTTTCAACCGGTGGAGGATTTTCCCCGCAAAGCCCTTTCCATCCGTCAGGACAAGGAGGACTTCCGAAGCCTCCGGCGTCCCTTTGCCCGCAGTGTAAGACCCGCCGTCAGGCTCCAGGTTTTCAACCGACTGCTTCCACACCGGCGTATAAAACCATTCCGGCACCGGTTTCTTCCTTTCGTCCTTCAAGGGGGTACCGGCAATTTTAACGGTGTTCTTTTTCTCCACCCAGTATTTCTGTCCTTCAAAGGGATAGGCAGGTAGAGCCGTACGTTTTCTCTTCTGGCCTTCATACAGCCTGCTCCAGTCGATTTTCGCACCCTCCAGCCACCTTCTTCCGATTTCCTCCAGGGCATAATCCTCCGGATGCTCCAATGAGGCTGGTGCTTGTGGCAGCGGGTTACTTTCCGTACCGCCGGATACCTTCCCTGCTTCTTCCTTCCTATTTTCAAGGCCCGCGATGGCTTCCTCCACCGACGAGCACACAAGAAACCTTCTGTATTCGTGCTCCCTGCGTCCCAACTGCAGGGTATATGCCGCATCCGCCAGGTTCAAATCCCTGTTTTTTTTCAAAAACTCTTTGAAATCCCATGTCAGCTTCTCCAGGGCACGGCTGCTTTTTGCCGAAAAGACCAAAAGGACGGGCAGCGCCGCCTCCTGCCGGGGAACTGAATCCGGCGCCTCCTCCAGAACAACATGGGCGTTGGTGCCTCCGATGCCGAAGGAGCTGACACCGGCTCTTAAGGGTGCCGCTTCTCTTCTCCATTCGCAAAGCTCTCCATTGACATAAAAGGGGCTGTTTTTAAAATCAATTTTAGGATTGGGCCTTTTGAAGTGCAGGCTTGGCGGCAGCTTTTTATTCCGGAGGCACAGGACTGCTTTTATGAGCCCCGTGACCCCTGCAGCGGCATCAAGGTGTCCTACGTTCGTTTTTGCCGAGCCGATGGCGCAAAATCCGTTTTTATCCGTCTTCTTTCTGAAAGCCCGGGTCAGGGCCTCAATTTCGATGGGGTCCCCCAGAGGAGTCCCGGTGCCATGGGCCTCAATATAGCTTATTGTCTCCGGCGCGATTTCCGCTTTCCTCTGCGCTTCCTCAATGACTCCGGCCTGCCCGTCAATCCTGGGGGCGGTATACCCGATTTTCAGAGCTCCGTCATTATTGACGGCGGAACCCCTGATCACGGCACGGATATCGTCTCCGTCGGCCACCGCCGCTTCAAGAGGCTTGAGGATTACAACCCCTGCCCCGTTGCCTCCCACCGTGCCCTTTGCGGCTTCGTCAAAGGCCCTGCAGTGGCCGTCGGGGGAAAGGATCATTCCCTCCTGGTACAAATAACCGGATTTCTGTGGAAGCCTTATGCTGACACCCCCGGCCAGGGCCATGTCGCACTCCCCGTTCATCAGGCTCTGGCAGGCAAGATGGACAGCCACCAGGGAGGAGGAGCAGGCCGTCTGGACCGTAATGCCCGGTCCCTCAAGATTCAGCTTGTAGGCAATTCTTGTGGCCAGGAAGTCCTTGTCGTTGCTGATCATGATCTGGTAATCCCCCGCCAACCCTGTATCCCCATCGCCATCCCTCAGCTTCCGGGCATAGGTATTCATTCCCACGCTTGCATAGACACCGATGGAGCCGTTGAACCGCTCCGAGTCATAGCCGGCATTTTCCAGGGCCTTCCACGCCTCCTCCAGGAATATCCTCTGCTGAGGGTCCAAAACCTCCGCTTCCCTGGGGTTATATCCGAAGAAGGGGGCGTCAAACCTCTCGATGTCCTCCAGGGCACCCCAGGCCTTCACATAGCCGGGTTTCTTTAAAGCTTCAGGACTAACGCCCTCTTCAAGGACCTGTTCCTCCGTAAACCGGGAAATGGACTCAACGCCCGTGCAAAGATTTTCCCAGAATTCATCCGTATTCCTTGCTCCCGGGAACCTGCCGCTCAGGCCGATAATGGCGATGGCTCCGCTCTTGTTCCCGACCTTTCTCTTTCTGTCCTTCGCAGCTTCCGCTTCCAGTTCCGCTTCCCCGCCCAGGAACTTTGACAGGGTGTGGATGGTGGGATATTTGAAAAGATCCAAGATGGAGACTTCCCTGTCTAGGTGCTTTGCCAGCTTGCTCCTGACCTGCGCCAAAAGCAGGGAATGTCCCCCAAGATCAAAAAAGTTCTCATGAATGCCGATGCGTTCAAGCTTCAAAACCTCCTGCCAGACGGACATCACCGCTTTTTCCGCCGGATTGGAGGGATGTGCGTCTCCGATTTCAAGCCCCGGTCTCAGGTTTTCCGGCATGGGAAGGGCCTTCCGGTCAAGCTTTCCGTTTGGTGTCACAGGGAAGGAATCCAGCAGCACAAAGGCCGCCGGCACCATATAATCGGGCAGGTTTTCCCGAAGGCTCTTCCGCAGGCTTTCGGGCCTCAAATCCTCCTCTGGCCCCGGAGCCGGAACAATATAGGCCACCAGCGATTTTTCGCCGGGGATGATTTCCCTGGGAACCACTACGCTTTCCTTTATGCCGGGACGCCGGTTCAGCAGGATTTCGATTTCTCCCAGCTCTATCCGGAAGCCCCGGATCTTCACCTGATTGTCCATTCGCCCGATAAATTCCAGATTCCCATCGGCGGCAAACTTCACCAGGTCTCCCGTCCGGTAGAGCCTTTCACCCGTCTTGCCGCTGAAGGGGTCGGGAACGAACTTTTCACCCGTCAGGCCGGGAAGGTTCAGATACCCCCGCGCCAGGCCCACTCCTCCAATGAACAGCTCACCGGGCACGCCGATGGGTACGGGGTTCATTGCCTTATCCAGCACGTAAACCCGGGTATTGGCGATGGGTTTTCCAATGGAAATCCTGCCGGAAAGGGCTTCAACTCTGGCCAGCGTGGACCAGATGGTCGTTTCCGTGGGGCCATATACATTGAATAAGACGGGGCACCTGTCCAGAAGCTGTCTTCCCAGCTCCGCCGGCAGTGCCTCTCCGCCGCATAATGCCTTGACGACGACGCCCTTCCAGCCGGCCTCGATGAGTAACCTCCAGGTGGCGGGCGTCGCCTGCAGAATAGAAATTCCGTGGAGGCTCAGAAGCTCCGCCAGCCGGCCTCCGTCCATTACATCCTCCCTCTCCGCGATCACCACCCTGGCCCCGCATATTAACGGCAGGTACAGCTCCAGCCCCGCAATGTCAAAGGACAGCGTCGTCACCGCCAGGAGTGCATCCTTTTCCCATATCCCTGTCTTTTCCTCCATGGACAACAGAAAGTTCACCAGGGCATGCTGCTCGATCTGTACTCCCTTTGGTTTTCCGGTGGAGCCGGAGGTGTAGATCACGTATGCCAGTCCATTGCCGCAGCCTTTCCTTTCAGGGTTTCCCCCGCTGCAGGCGGAAATAACCTCGCTTTCAGTGTCAAGACATATCACCCTTGCCTTATGCCCCGTCAGGGTTTTGGCAAGCTCCTCTTCCGACAGGAGGGTGCGGGCTTCCGAGTCCTCCAGCATGTATGCCAGACGGTCCTTCGGGAAGATGGGATCCATGGGCAGGTAAGCGGCTCCGGCCTTGTGAATGCCCAGCAATCCCACCAGCATGTTTACAGACCGCTCCATATATACACCGACGGTGCTTTCCGGTCCCACCTGCTGTGAAAGCAAATAGTTGGCCAGCCTGTTGGAGCGCTCGTTCAGCTGCCGGTATGTCAAAGACTGTCCGCCGCAGATCACTGCCATATTGCCGGGGGTTTTGCGGGCTTGCTCCTCAAAGAGGTCGATCCAGCCGGAAAATCTGCCGTACTCCTGCCTGGTGTTGTTCCAATCATACAGCAGGCGTTTTTTTTCTTCCGGGGTCAACATTTCAAAGGCATCCAGCCTGCTGCCGGGGTTCCTGGCAATTGCGTGGAGCAATTGCCTGAAATGCCCGGCCATTCTCACAATGGTGTCCTTGTTGAACAAATCCGTATTGTATTCAAAATCCACCGCCAATCCACCCCCCGCTTCACGGATATCCACGGAAATGTCAAATCTGGCATGGCCTCCGTCAATCTCCAGGGTGGAAACGTTCAGTTCGGAAAACTCCAGGTGGGGAAGCGGTGTGTTCTGCAGGCTGAACAGCACCTGGAACAGGGGATTGCGGCTCATGTCCCGTTGGATGTGCAGTTCTTCAACCAGCTTTTCAAAGGGTACGTCCTGGTTCGCAAAAGCCTTTAAGGTAACTTCCCTGACCTCTTGGACAAGCTCCTTGAACTGAATTTCCGGGTCAAAGCGGGTACGCAGGACAAGATTGTTGGTAAAGAAACCGATCAGTTCCTCAATTTCCCGCCTGTTCCTGTTGGCAACGGGAGAGCCCACCATGATGTCGGACTGTCCCGTATACCGGTACAGCAGTACGTTGAAGGCCGCCAGCAGTACCATGAAAAGGGTGGCCTTTTCTTTCCCGGCATATGCCTTTAATTCCTGTATAAGCTCTGCAGGAAGGGAGCTTGTAAACTTCGCCCCGCTATAAGTCTGTACGGCGGGTCTCTGTTTGTCCAGGGGCAGCTCCAGGACAGGCAGCCCTCCACTGAGCCGGTCCTTCCAATAGGCCAGTTGATGATTGATGAAACCCTCCTGCACCCTTTGTCTCTGCCAGCCTGCATAATCGGTATACTGTATGTCCGGTGCGGGCAGGCGGGGCTCTTCCCCCTTCAGAAACACTTCATAACCCGCACTCAGTTCTTTGAGCAAAATGCCGAAGGACCACCCGTCAAAGACGAGATGGTGCGCGGAAAGCACAAGGATGTGCTCGTTTTCACCGGTACAAAGCAGTTTTGCCCTCAGGAGGGGGGCCTTCTCCAGGTCAAAGGGACGGCAGGCTTCTTCCCGCATCAGGTTTGAGGCTTCCTTTTCCCTTTTATTTTCCTGGATTCCCCTTAAGTCTTCAAAGCCTATATGGATTCCGGACTTCGGATTCAAAACCTGCACAGGCTTTCCGTTTTCCTCCCGGAAAGACATCTGCAGAATCCGGTGGCGCTTTATTACCGCATTCAAGCTCCGGTCCAGGGCTTCAAGGCTCAACCTGCCTTTGAAGGCCAGGGCCGTGGAGAGATTGTACTGGGGGCTTTCCCCATTCAGCCGGTCAAGGAACCAGAGCCTTTGCTGTGAAAAGGACAGGGGCATGGGTTCACTTCCGCCGGCAAGGACTTCTATTTTTTTATCGCCGCTGCGGGCGCTGTTTTCTATTACTTTCGCCAGGCTTTCGATGTCCGGGTTCTCAAAAAGTGCGGCCTGCTCCAGGCAGACGCCGAACCTGTCCCGGATTCGTGAGACAAGCTGTGTGATTTTGAGGGAATCCCCGCCGAATTCGAAGAAATCGTCGTGGATGCCGATGGGAGCCACATTTAGAACCTCTGCCCACATCCCCGCCAATTCTTTTTCTGTGGCGCTGCGCGGCAGCTCCACACTTCTCTTACCGGCCTCTTCCTTCATAAGCGCGTGCAGCTCCTGCTTGATTAAGTCAAATTCCCCCTTAAGATAGCTCTCCCGCAGCTTGTAGCGCTGTACCTTTCCACTGGTGGTCTTGGGTATGTTTTTAACGGGGATCACTTCCGACACTTCAATCCCCAGCTCTCTGCTGATAAGCCTCTTCAGATGGTTGGCGGTGGGAACAAAGCTTTCAGGCCTTTGCTTGGACAGGACAAACAGGAGGAGCTCATCGCATTTCAATTGGTCGTTGAACACCCCTGCCGCCGCGATTTTCCCCAGCTCAATGCCCTCCACGCCTTCGGCCACACGCTCGATGTCGTGGGAATAATAGTTTTGTCCGGCGACAAAAATGACGTCCTTTGCCCGCCCGGTGATTACAAGGCGGCCTTCCCTCATGAAGCCCAGGTCCCCGGTATTCAGCCACCCATCCGCGGTAATGGCGCTCTCGGTGGCACTTCTGTTATTGTAATAGCCCGATGTGACGTTTCCGCCGCTTATCTGGACATATCCCGTTTTATTCTCCGCAAGCTCCCTGTTTTCCCCGTCACAAATCCGTACCCTGCAGTCATGGATAGGATAGCCCACATCCATGAAAGCCACCGAATTTTTATCCTCCCTGTCGGTATATTCAACGGGCTCACCGATTTTAAGGCTGCTGCGGTTGAGAACATGGAACCGGAATTCCTCCCCCGGCCTGGGAAAAGTGACAGCGATGGTTCCCTCGGCGAGGCCGTAAACAGGGTGCATTGCCTCCCGTTTAAGCCCGTATGCCGACAGCTTTTCCAGGAACTCGTCGCACAGGTCGATGGAGATGGGTTCCGCTCCGTTATAGATCAGCCGCACCTTTGACAGGTCCCAGTTTTTCGTTTCCCCGGGGTTGTAAAACTTTAAAAAGTGCTTATACCCGAAATTGGGGGAGTACAACAGGGTAACCCCGTGCTCGCTGGCCTTCTGGAGCCACAGGGAGGGATGGCGTATGAACAGGGTGGTCTGGATATTGTACTGGTTTATGCAGGCGATGACATCCTTGATGTGTGTCCCGATGAGGCCCATGTCATGGGTCAGGGGCATCCAGTTCAGGCCCGAATCCCTGGAATCGATGTGGGCCCAGCGTATGACCGAATTCAAGTTTATGAGCACATTGCTGTGGGTGATGATTACCCCCTTGGGATCCCCCGTTGAACCGGAGGAGAACTGTATGAAGGCAATGTCCCGGGGATTGGCCTCATGGACGATGCCATCGTCTCCAGCCCCCGTGGGATTGTCGGTATACCGTGCCCTTTCCCTGATTGCCTTTATCTCCTCCAGGAGTCCCCGCTTTTGTGCGAAGTCCTCCAGCTTTCCCAGAAATTCTTTTGTGGCCAGAACCCTGGGGTTATTCAACACCTTCCATATTTTAAAAAGCTTCAGCTTGTGTTCGTCGTTGGTCCCTGTGGTCACAGGGACGGGAATCATTCCGCCGAGGATGCAGGCCCAAAAGGAATAGACGAAGCTCTGGTTGTCGTCGATCTGGAATATCACTTCATCCCCGGGCTTAAAGCCCGCCTTCTGGAAAT
>JAFADI010000230.1 GCA_023424965.1 Bacillota bacterium | reverse complement strand
TAACCTTTTACAGTACCCTGTTTGAGGACTTCAAAAATCAAAACATTATTGATGGGGAAATTTTAGGAGGGAAAACCGGGTATACCGATGAGGCCGGTCTATGTCTCGCGAGTCTCGCCAAAGTGGGAAAACAAGAATATATTCTGATTTCAGCCGGTGCGAAAGGGGATCACCATTCAGAACAGTATAATATTACCGATGCATTCGCCGTATACAACAGTATAGGAAGATAATAAGTTCTTCAGAGGAATTTATTAAGATTTTGATAAGCAAAATTCCAACCTCAGTTGTTTCCATTCTTACTGCCAGTCCATGGGATTATGAACTGGCAGTAACTGCAAAACCACTTTTGCCTTCTTAAAAACCTGCCACGATAATCTTTATAACCACACCGATGGTTATGACCGCGCCGATGGCGATAAATGTCCCGTATATTTTCAGCGAGTCTTTGTCACCCTTTTCTTTCAGCAGATAATATGTACCTGAGCCAATCAATGAGATTCCAACCAGCAAACCAACGATCGTAAAAATCAACGAGTTCATTTTTTATGCTCCTTCCATTTTAATAATAGGGATGAGTTTATAATCACTGCGACCGAACCGGCATTATGCACCAGTGCGCCCACAACAGGACCGAGAAGCCCTGCCATGGCCAGAAGAATAGCGGCAAAGTTAAGGGCCATGGAAAGTGCCATATTCCATCGGATGGTATTCATCGTTCTTCTGGACAAGGCAAGCAAGTGGGGAATGCTTTTAATATCGTCGCCGACAAGGGCGATGTCGGCGGCATCCACGGCAATATCGCTTCCAACGCCTCCCATGGCAATGCCCACATGAGCCTTTTTCAACGCGGGTGCGTCATTTACACCATCGCCAACCATGCAAACCGGACTGCCGTTGCTTTGATACTGCTCGATGACAGACATTTTGTTTTCAGGCAGGCAATTGGCATGAAGGTCATGAATTCCTGCAATTTTTGCCATATGGCAAGCGGCATGGTGATTATCCCCCGTAAGCAGCACACTCTTGACGCCTGTTTTCTCAATGCTCCTGATCATATCCACGGCGTCGGGACGCAAAGTGTCCGATAGTGCGACAAAACCCGAGGGCCGACCGTCCACGGAAACAAAGATGATGGTACAACCGTCATTTCTGTACACCTCGGCTCTGTCCATCAGCGTTTGGGGCAGGGAAATGGAGTTGTCGTGCAGCATTTCGGCATTGCCGGCAAAGATTGCATGGCCGCCTATAAGCGCGGAAACACCGCGCCCCGCAAGCATTTTAAAATCATGGGGTTCCTGCAAGGCTGTGCTTGAAGCGGCCTTGTAATGGGCAACAATGGCTTTCCCCAATGGATGTTCGGAACGCAGCTCTGCGGAAGTTGTCAGGGACAACAGTTCTTCAGCGGACAGACCGGAATCAAAACTCTCAACGGTTGCGACATCGGGTTTCCCATAGGTAAGCGTACCTGTTTTGTCAAAGGCAATGTGCCTCACCTCGGAAAGCCTTTCCAGTGCATCGCCTTCGCGCACCAGGATACCAAACTTTGTGGCATTGCCGATGCCAGCCATGATAGCCGTGGGCGTAGCCAGCACCAGGGCACAGGGACAGAACACGACCAGTATTGTCACGGCGCGTATGATCTCACCGGTAAAGAGCCAGGTGGCGGCTGCGGAAGTCAATGCAATGACTACAATCCAGGTGGCCCATCTATCCGCAATCCCGACGATTTTTGCTTTACCGGCATCGGCAGACTGTACCAGACGGATCATCCGTTGCAAAGAACTGTCCTCACCAACCTTTGTGGCCTTCATATCGAAGGTGCCGAACTGATTTACCGTACCGCTGGAAACTTCATCTCCGGCACTCTTGTCAACCGGCAGGGATTCCCCGGTCATCACCGCCTGATTGACGGAGGTTTGGCCGTTTACGATGATGCCGTCTACGGCGATGGTTTCTCCTGCAAGTACACGCAGGATGTCACCGACCTGAACCTGCTCGGCGGGAACAACCCTTTCTTCACCATTCCTGACGACCCTTGCTGTCGCCGGGGTGAGGTGAACCAGCTTTTCAATGCCTGCGCGGGCCTTTGCTACGGTGCGCTCTTCCAGATAGGCGCCCAGTGCCATAATAAAGGCCACTTCGCCGGCAGCAAAGACTTCACCGATGATAACTGAGGCGACTAGAGCGATGGATACCAGCACGTCCGCTTTGATATCAAACTCGGTAATGAGGCCGATAACGGCTCCTTTAATGATCGGTATACCGCACAGCAAAATTGCCACCCAAGCAGCGTTAACAGGCAAATCACCTACATTAAAGAAGCTTACGGCGACGGAAACGAATGATATTGCAAGGAGTAAGACCGTTCGGTTCCCGTCGTCTTTTAATAGTTTTAGCAATTACATCCTCCTTCCATATACCTATAGGGGTATAGGTATAGTATACCCCGTGGGGTATGTCGCGTCAATACGATGTCCTGGAAAGATGAGGGGTAATCAAATTGGATTTATTGACGGGCCTTTCAAATGGTGCTATACTATCCATACCCCTATGGGTACCGTGCAGAAGGGAGTGGGAATTTATGCGCCAATGTATGGATGAGGACAATCTGCATAGAAGAATAAATAAAATAATGGGACAAATCAAGGCAATCGACAAGATGATCGACGAGGATATCCCATGCGAGGATGTGCTGATACAGGTCAATGCGGCCAAAAGTGCCCTGCATAAAGTTGGACAGATCATTTTGGAAGGGCATATAAAACATTGTGTCAGAGAAGGCATCGAACATGGTGATGTGGAGAAGACGATTTCCGATTTTGCCAAAGCGGTAGATCATTTTTCAAGGATGTCATAACGCCGACCATGAGACCGTCAGACATATTGCCCGGGTTGCAAAGGTGATACAAGCGGCTTTGCGTCTCTGTCTTCTGACAGGGTTGTACTTAATGATGATCATTCAATTATCCTTTCCTATACAAAAACTTCTGTCTTATTTACCTTTAATGAGATTTAATTTTCCGCGCAGATTGTACTTCATTCTGGTTTGTTTTGAGTATGATAGGGTATAAACGAGCAAAATAAGCATATGGAGAAATGAAGCGACAGCATTTATAGTTACCTGACTTCGTTGAGAGTTACCCGGTAAATGCAGTATAAAGAAATCCAGAACGGAGCAAACGATGAAAAATTCACAGACAATGGAAGGAATACAAGCAGCGGCGGGGCCTTTATTGGAATGGTACAGGAAGAACCGGCGGGACCTGCCCTGGCGGCATACCGACGATCCCTATAAGATATGGATTTCAGAAATCATGTTGCAGCAGACAAGGGTGGATACCGTCATCCAGTATTACCACCGCTTTCTGGAGCGGTTCGGCACTGTCCGGGAGCTGGCTGAGGCTCCTGAACAGGAAGTGCTGGCTGTGTGGAAGGGACTGGGCTACTATTCCCGTGCGCTGAACCTTCAAAAAGCGGCGCGACAGGTGGTGGAACAATATGACGGGGTATTTCCCCGGGATTATGAAGCCATCCGGAAGCTGCCAGGCATCGGGGATTATACTGCCGGAGCTGTCGCCAGCATTGCCTTCAACCAGCCTTACCCCGCAGTGGACGGCAATGTGCTCCGGGTCATCTGCCGGCTGGAGGGAATTGAGGATGACATCTCTCAGGACCGGACCAAAAAAAGAGTGGCCGAAATTGTCTGCGGGATGATTCCCCAGGGCTGTGCGGGAGATTTTACCCAGGCGTTGATGGAGCTGGGGGCATTGATATGCGTCCCTTCAGTGCCGCTTTGCGGGCAGTGCCCCGTGCAGTCCTTCTGCACCGCATACAGGACCGGACGGCAAACCGACCTACCGGTAAAGAAAAAGAAGGAGGCTCCCCGGGAGGTTCCCTGCTGGGTGGCCGTCCTGCGGGAAAAGGGGAAAATCCTTCTGGAACACCGCAAAAGCGACAGCCTGCTGGGACAGCTATGGGGATTGCCCATCGTTGAAAAAAGGGGTTCTTGTTCCCCTGCAGAGCTGCTGGAGGAAAAATACCGACTGAGGCTGAAAAATGCAAGGAAACTTGGATCCGCCTCCCATGTCTTTTCCCATCAGGTCTGGAAGATGGATGTTTTTGCTTTCGTGCTGGCGGAGCACATGCCAGACAGTGATGTCCTGCATTGGGTGGAAGAAGGCGAATTGGAGCGCTATGCTGTCCCTACCGCCTTCCAGCGGGTTTTGAAACTGTTGGATTCGGACAATGGCTGGGAGCAGCTTGAAATTCCCCTGGAATGATGGGGGCTCCACTATTCCAGGGGACATTTTAATTATCCTGCCCCCACCCTTTGGGCATAATTCGGGTCCTGAACAAAGACATAGGTGAGGTCAGCCGAAAGGTTCCCGATAAAACGGTAGCCCGCCCAATCAAAGTCTTTAAGTCCCTCGGGCGCTGTGATGCGGTTTTTGATGAGGTACCGCACCATCTGCCCGCGGGCCGTCCTGACGGTTGAAACGGTAGCCCGGGTGCCACCGCCCGGTTTTTGTATCAGAAAGCGGCAGGTAATCAGCGTATCCCCCGGTGTAAGATAGGGGGTGACCAGCCTGGCATATTCCATGGAGGCCAGGTTGATGACCGGTTCACCCTTCCGGAAAAGCTCCTCATATATCCGGTCTCCCCAGAAGGTGTACAGGTCCTGCCCGTTGATCGTAAAATCGCACTGCATCCCCAGGCGATAGGGGAGAATGCCGTCCGCCGGGCGCAAAAGCCCGTATAGGGCACTCAGAATACGCAAATGCTCCCGGGCAAAGGAAAAATCCTCCCGATGGAAATCCTGAACATTCAAATTCCGGAAAGCCGCGCCATAATAAGCCAGCAGTGCCGGTGTACCAGGAAGGGCCGGATCAAATTGCTGGTAACGGACGAAGATTTCAAGTGCTTTCTCAGAATTCACCTCCAAAAGACTTTCCAGCTCCCAGGGACTGTAACCTCTCAAAACATCCACCAGTTGCTTTGTCTTACCGGGAAAAAGCGGGCAATCGGGTTCCTCGCCTGCAAAAGAGGCAGGACGGATGTTTCTGGCGGGGGACATCATTGCAAGCATACGGCATTTCCTTTCCACGCGCATTAATTCTATAATAACTGCGCCAATCACTTCAGCGGTTATTATACCATAAACACGAAAGGGATTATGGTATAATTGCGCAAGTACATTTCGGCAAAGCAGAAAATCTTGCACGCGCATTAATTCTATAATAATCGCGTCAATCGTTTCAGCGGTTATTATACCATGTGAAGAGAATATCTAGGGGCTTTCATTCATGTTGCCTTTCCCCCAGTCATACATCATTCCGAGAATGGGCAGCAGAGCCGCGCCTTTTTCCGTCAGGGAGTATTCAACCTTGGGCGGAATTTGAGGATATTCCTTCCGCAGGACAATTCCTGTGTTCTCCAGTTCCTTGAGCTGTGTGCTCAGCATTTTGTGCGTAATGCTGTTAATGCACCGCTTAAGCTCACCATAACGCTTAATTCTATCCGTCATTAAGTGGTAAAGAATCAAAAGCTTCCACTTTCCTCCGATGATGTTTAAGGTGTACTCAATGGGACAGGTATGGTTCTCGTTTATATTTATTGGAAGGTCCATTTAACTGCCACTCTCCTTTTGTATAGTATATAACGAAAAAGTGCATACTTGCAAAACTAATCATTTGGTATACATTTAATGTATATCTTTTTATGTATAGATAGGTGCAAGGGGGAGAAAGGTGTGAAGAGAATAATTTACTATTTTTCCGGAACGGGAAATTCGCTGCAGGTTGCACGGGAGCTGTCCAGGCTTTTGGGGGAATCAACAGTAAAGGCCATATCCGGGGCTACGGATATGGATTTGTCCGCCGGAGCCCTTGGAATTGTTTTTCCCGTCCATCTCTGGGGTGTGCCAGGAATGGTGTCCCGGTTCATTGAGAAAATACAGGTTGATAGCTCCGGCAAATATTTCTTTGCGGTGGCGACGTATAAGTCCCAGGCCGGTGATGTTATCGGCCAACTGGGCCGAAAGATGCACAGGCATGGGATGAAGCTGTCGGCAGGATTTACCGTGCCCATGCCCGGCAACAATATTCTCTATTACGACGTTGAACCGGTGCAGGTGCGGGAAAGCAAGCTGAAGGCCTGCGAAAACGAGCTGGTTGAAATTGCTCGGTCTGTTGCCTCAAAAAGGGAGGTGATGCCCGCTGCCACCCTTGCGGGAACATTGCTCCAAACGGGGCTTCTGCACAGGCTGCTGACCAATATGCTGAAAAACATGGATAAGCAGTTCTGGACTGATTCCCGATGCACTGGTTGCCAGGCCTGTGCAAAGGTTTGTCCTTCAGGCAATATCAAATTTGTTGACAGCCGCCCCGTATGGCAGCGAAATTGCCAGCAGTGTTTGGCCTGCATCAATTGGTGCCCTCACGAAGCCATACAACACGGGAAAAGCACCGGCAACAAGGAACGGTATGTTAATCCCGCCATCAGCATTTCCGAGCTGTTCAGATAAATAAAGGGGAAGCCATGCTTTAAGGCACGGCTTCCCCTTGGGCTTGCAGGTAAATTGAGGAAAAGGGAATAACTCCTTTTAAGCTTGCCTCGAGGCGGCATACATTTCCGCCGCTGCAAAAAGATAGTAGCTGAGGCCGGTCTGCTGGCCTTCAAGCATGTTCCGGTGGAAGTCATCCGACAGGAAGAATTTCGTTTGCGCGGCAAAGGACCGTGCATTCGTCGGGATGCTGTGAGCATTTGTGAAGGCGATGTGCCGTTCAATCTCTCCGCTTACTTCCGGGTCGTCGGGCCTGCGGGAATTTTTTAAAGCCTCTGCCATGAAGGCCATGAAGCTTATGGCCTCCTTTGCCTGTTCATTCATCTCCTCCTGCTGGAAGTCTCCTGATTCCAGCAGGTCATAGCCATATTCTTTTTTCAGGTGCTCATTTTGTTCGGAAAGCGCCTCTTTCCATTGTTCCTTGTTAAGTCCTTGAAACATCTTCGACTTGTCCATAGGCTCTCCTTTCTCTTCATACCCCATCGTGATTTCCAATGTTTTTAAAATCGTATCCATCCGCTGCTGACGCTCTTTCAGAAGGGAATACTGGCTGCGTAAACACTGCAAACGGTCCGGTTCACCCAGCACCAACTTCTTAATGTCCGCCAGGGGAAATTCCAGCTCACGGTAGAGCAGAATCTGCTGCAGCCTTTTAAGCTCTTCATCGCCATAAATACGGTAGCCTGCCTCTGTTACTTTTTGGGGTTCCAGAAGGCCGATTTTGTGATAATGGTACAGCGTCTTTATGGTCACGCCGGAGAGTTGGGCAATTTCATGAACCGTATAAGACATTTTCTTCACCTCCATAAAAAGCATAAGCTCTTACCTGAGGTTGGAGTCAAGGGGTTTGAAAAAAATATTGGAGAGATGCTGTGGAATGCCGGGAGGATGCCAAAAGACGGGAGAAAGCTCCCGATGGTGCTAGGTGATATCATCATAGTGCCTGAGTTTTTTATTTACTACTTTCAGAAGATCCTTATATTTTTTTAGTTCCGCCTCGATGATGGCCTTCTGGTTGAGAATGATCTGGCGCCTTTTAGGGATGGTATCCTTTCCAAGCCGGACCAGTTCAACGTAATTTTTAATATAGGAAATGGACATGCCCGTGGCCCGCATGCAGCACACAAGCTGAAGCCACTCCAGGTCCGTATCGCTGTAAAACCGGATTCCGTTTTCATCCCGTCCGATAGAGGGCAGAAGCCCCTCCTTCTCATAATAACGCAGGGTGTACGAAGATATATCAAAACGTTCCGACACTTCTTTGATGGAATAACTCATGATATCAACCTTTCCCGGTGCAATAGAGGATTTTGCCAGCTACGGCAAATGTAAGCAACATTATTATAACAATTAAAGTGTACTCTAAGCAAATTTTTCATTGAGCGTTAAGTGAAAAAGTAAATTCTTGATACTATTAAAGTGTTGAAAATGCAAGATTTACATCACCAATCTGTGACTTTACGAAACCAAAAACAAGCTGTATAATGACTATAAAGGTGTTTGCTTACCG
>JAFADI010000201.1 GCA_023424965.1 Bacillota bacterium | reverse complement strand
TCCTACGTGTATCCAACAATTCATATTATATCACTATACTCTTTTGACTTTCTATCCATATTTGTAAATGCTCCGTTCGGTGGCTGTTACCCGCCGCCATCATCAAAAAACAGAGCCGAGGTGCCTGCTTCTACGGTCACTTCGGCTCTGTTTTTCTCCACTGTTTTAATACAGCCTTTCCGCGCCCACCTTCGAAGCTCTTGCTGCTCAGTCCTCTTCACCCGTTGGCAATTTTGGCTTTCTGCCTTCATACCGATCGCCCGCAGAGCATTCCTCGCCGCTTTCGTTTGTAAGCCTTAACCACCACAATCCCACGTCGTTGGTGTCCCTGTCATTGGCGGCCACGGAGTTGAATTGAACCGAATATACAGCCTGGTCCGTCATAAGTTCCTCTGGTAAAGGAGCTTTCACAAGATATACCCAATCACCGTCACGTATTTCCCCTTCTCCACCTGCACCAAATACCGGTTTAGCAGTTGATTTTCCCTTATAAAAATTCATCAAATCTGCAATTTGGTTGTCAATTTGTGGAACCTTCGTTAATGTGTTTGGAGCAAACAAATTCTTAAGCGCATCACTGTCCTTGGCATCCAAGGCGGATAGGACTTTGTTAAACATGATTTCCGACGCCGTTGATGAGAATATCTTTTGCGATTTTTTAGGCGAGTCGGATTGGCATCCATTCACCAACATGCTGAGCAAAACCATAAAAACCGCCAACATTTGTTTCATCATTTTCCTCCCCAAACAACCCAGACGGTATGCCCATCTTCGTCGAAAATCAAATCTTTGCTTGCATTTAAGCCATTATTGCTCACTGCTTTTTTGAGTTCATTAAACATTGCTTCGCGTCCCGCAAAATCCACACTGCCCAGAGTGACCATCACATCCGGATTCGGTTCTCTGAAGCGTGTATTGAAGCCTGTTATCCACCATTGCTTTTGAACCGGCGCCCAGTTGAAAACATTCTCTATATTGTTTTTTGAGTAATAGTTATAGAGGTTCAGCGTCATGGGCAGTTCAAATCCAACGGCGTCATAATGCTTTGTACCCGAAAAGGTTCCGTTATATACATAGAGCCCTATTTCGGAACCGCTTTGCAAATTCCAGTAGTCGCCTTTCCAGCCCCACAAAACGTATTGTTGATTGTTATAGGAAAACGGAAATTGTATCGGAAGCATATACGAGCCAATTTTGAAAACATCATCGTACATTTCATTGTAGCCGAATGCCCTTTGCCAGGTATCTACCTGTGAATGGTAGGCAATCTCATATTCATCATATTTAAAATTTAATATGTATGCTCCTGCGGCAGCGTTTCCCTCACAAATGCCTTTCACCTTCAATGCCAGCCAGCGAACCACGTCCTGATGTTCCAGTAAAAGGTCCCTGTGGCTCAGTGCAAACTTGACCAGTCCATCTGCAATTGCCTTGCTGACTGGCGGCTTAATATCCGGCAACAGTGTTTCATCATCGCTGTATTGACGGGGGATTGTGCCGTTTTTTTCCTGCTTGATCTGCGCCTTCCAAACACCTTGGGGACCGTTTACAACGAGCGGGTCGGGGTCTTTCGGTGCAACCTTTCTGCCGTTTACATATACGGGGCTACCATCCAAAAGGCCATCTCCGTCGCTGTCACTCGAGCAGGGGTTCGAGTACATATACGTATAGTAAACACTTTTGTCGGCAATCTGCTGGGATTGTATTTTCATTTCGTTGCCATCTAAAATGCCGTCGTTGTCGCTGTCACTGGTCAGATAGTTCATCGATAAAAAGCTGGTTAATGGTGCTCCTGTCCCAAGAAGCAGCTGCCCCAAGGAAATCTTCTTTTCGTGGTAATCGGATATTTTGTCGTTGTCGCTGTCCTTGTACAAATCCGCATCAGCTATGAGCCTGTCGAAAATTCCTTCAAGCTGCGAAAAACTGGAGCCGGGGTAATATTGTCCTCCTGTAGCCGCCGCTATGGCATTTAAAACCGCTGTGTTTACAGAACCGATGCCAACGGTGTAAATCACGATACCGTTATCCATCGCCGTCCTTGTTACACCATCCGCAGTCGTTATTCCACTGTTGTTTTGCCCATCAGTCAGCAATATCATAACCTTGGTGGCATCAGACGAAGAATTTCCGATAAATTCCTTGTTGGCGGCGTCGATGGCGCTGTAGATCGCTGTGTTTCCACCGCTTTGAGTGAGCGATGATACGGTTGCTGCGGCAGAGGACTTGCTGACAAAGGTAGTGCGCTTACGAATAATATTATCAAAAGTAAATACCGCAATCCTGTCATCATCCGCGAGTTTGTTTATCAGCCCTACCGTCATGGTTTTCATCAGTGAATAGTTGGAAGACGAAATACTTCCTGATTCGTCAAGAAGCAGAGCCACGTCGAATTTTTTGTTCTGCATTTCTCCATCGGCGGGAGGGAGAATCGTATACCTGTATAGTTCCTGATCGTGTATATTTTTCGCCAAAACAATATATTTTGAAAAATGGGTCAGCTCGACGTCAAGGGTCGGGTTTTCATCCGATTGACCGTCCCCATTACTGTTTTCGGGCTCAGGTATCACTTCTTCTCCGCCAGGGGTGGTGGTACCGGAGGATTCTCCGGCTTCCGGCTGTGAAGCGTCCGACTCCGCATCATTTGTCGCCCCGGTATCAGAGGGATTGTCCACATGCTGGTCGTTGGGATTTGCCAGGATATCCATCCAGTCGTTTTGACCATCCGGAGCCGGATTGCCCTGTTTCTCCACAAACGGTCGTATATCCGTCCGGCCTGCAGAACCGTTCGGAATGTTATCTGCGGTGAGGGTTCGTCCGTTGATCTGTTGATTTGGCAGCTCAAACAAAAATTGAGCGTCCTCGTCCCAATAATAGACTGCCGGCACAAAAGCCGGATCGTTGAATAACTCCGGGTCAAGCTCAAAAGAGAGCCTGGCGGAATCAAAGCTTCCATCCACATGGAAATCAAATGCGTTATAGACATACCCCGGAATGTCGGTATTCAGGAACGTATCTTCGCTATCAACCTTATCAATGGCCAGAGTTTCAATTTGGCTTCCGTCCAGTTGGACGGTTACGTTGGGCCTGACAGGAGCGCCCTCCTCACCGTAGGACAAGGTAACAGAATAGCTTTCATCGCCGTCCAGAATTCCATTACCGTTTGTATCCGGATTGTTGGGATCCGTACCGTATCGTATTTCTACATCATCACCCATTTTATCAGCATCGGTGTCATACTTCAGTGGGTTCGTGAAGTATTTGTGGACTTCATCGCCATCGGTCAGACGGTCACCGTCGGAATCGGGCTTGTGCGGATCAGCACCCAAACGGACTTCCTCAAGATTGGTCAACCCATCTTTATCAGAATCTGCAAGGCCATCTGATGTGCCGGTCTGGACGCTGTCCCAAATAAGAGGATCTGTTTCCGTCAGGCAGAGCTCCTCATAGTCAGTAAGACCGTCTCCATCCGTATCAGGCTTTTTAGGGTCTGTCCCCAACATATTTTCAACTGCGTCCGAAACCCCGTCGCCATCACTGTCCGGCAATTCAACAGCATATCCATTATCCGATTTGTTTACCAAAATGAAGTTGCTGACAGCAACCCTGCCATCGGGATCTGTTTGTTTGACCTTGAAATATTTCGTATTGAAATCCGGCGCATTCATAGAAAAGCTGCCTACATCCTGTACGGTTTGATAAACACTGTATTTTGAATTGTCATCTGACTGCAATATGTCAAAGATTCCATCAGGGGCGTCTGTGTACCATGAAAGCTGCAGCCCATTTTCCGGGGCGTATTGGGCCATCAGAAGAATTTGCAGGTCCGAACCGGTTTCCACCACCGGCTCCGACAGAACAAACCCGGAAAGATTTACCGTCGTTCCCGCTGCTTTTGTTCCTGCCACCGTAAACGTCCGTGTTTCGCCGCTTTTTATGTACGATGTGTTTTCCGCGCTTTCAAAGGAATATTTTCCATTGTTTTCCCCCATGAAATTGGCATTCCACCCGCTATTGATTTTCACATTTGCATCGAAAGCCAGACGCCAGAATTCAAGGGTTTGGCCGGAGGTGTTTTTCAACGAAATATCGGCGTGAAACGAAGTTCCCCAGTCACTTACCCTGGAAACCGTGAGATCGTATCCATCCTTTTTCTCCACCCATTTGGTACACAGGGTAAAACCCTGCGGGACGGCCAAATTGTTGCCTGCAAGCATATAACCGAAGCTTGCGGACTGTCCCGGTTTGATTTTGCCGTTGTATTGTGCATTCTTCAGGATGTAGCCGGTACCGTTTTCACTGTAGATTACGGCATCCCAAATGCTTTTTATGCTTCCCGTTGCGTCGAATTGAAGTGCCCAGCCGTAAATATCCTCCCTACCCGTATTGGTAAGCTTTACGCCGACGGACTGGTTGCCTGTCCACGAGCTGTTTACAGTATAAGTAACACTGTAGCCGTCATACGCAAATGTTTGAGACGTAGCGGCGGCTGCTTGTACAGGGAGCAACAGCACTACCATGATCAGTGATAAAACAATTGACGCTATACGCTTACAATTTTTGTATCTCACAACTCAAATCCCCCTATTATTTTTATACAGATTGGATAAAAACCCAAATCTTAACAATATTCTACCATATTCAACCAAAAATCAAATTTTTTATAAGAAAAACATAAGGATGCTACTGAAAATAGAAAGGTTAAAATTTTCACTGGATAAAAATAGAGAAATTTGTAGAAGGTATCTAATTAAACCTTAAGTCTTAAAGCAGGTCGCACACCATAACGTGCTATGCTGTTATTCCCATAGCTGCGAATACTGCAATTTGTCGCGATAAAAAACACACGTGAAGGCTTGTTTCCCTGTGTTCGCAGCCACCACCAGGAACAGCCGATTTCTTCGCCGTTTCTGATGATATAGTTATTTTTGTTCGTTTTATCGTACACACCCAAGTGGCATCCATCGGATTTTTTTATTTTTGCAAAGTCCGTTCCAACGGCACGCCGCAAGTCCTTGCCCAGTTTATCAGATACATCCTTCATCTCATTAACGCCAAGCAAAAAAACCTTGTCCTCCGTATCCGGGCTACCTTCTCCGTTATTCCTACAATACGTCGTCTTTATAAATTCCTTTTCGGCGGCATTGAATGCGGTGTTATAGAATTCATCGTTCATCCACTTGCGCAAATCACAGTCACGCCACGTAATGTCCACGCAATCATACCATGTAATACCTGCGGACTTGCCGTGATAGCGCTTGCAGTCCAAAATGTACTCGCTCAAAAGGAACAGCTCGCTCCCTGAATTTTGCAGCACCCGCCACGCTATAGGCGTCCTGTCCGCACCGTCCGCCGTCTGTGGATAAGTGCCGAAAGTAATAATTTCTCCGGGTTTTACGTTATTGTTATCCTCCTGCATAGTATATAAATTATCTTTGCTTCGCATTTGCTCATCAGCCCCCTGATCAATCTGGATTAATAACGCTGAATCTTTTTATTAAACACTCTTCATTAATTCTATTTGGATTTTTCTTTCTTTTCTTACTTCCTCTAAATTTTTAGGATACATTAGATTAATTAAAGTTATGGCATAATCTGAAGCGATTAAAGCATGTCTCTTCACATGAGGTGTAGCGGCAACCTGCCCCATAATCCTTAGAACTTTTACTTTTATGGGGTCTTTTTCCTCGCGGGCTAATCTGTGTATCTTGAAAGCTACATTTCTTGCTTCCTGGAACCTTGCTTTTCCTTCTTGCCATTTCCTATTGATGTCAAAACATTCATTTATTGCATCACAAGGTTGTATATTGGTTAAATCCAAAATATGTTGTGCTAATAGCAGACTATAACATGAAATAGCCTTATGACTATGACTTTTACTATCAAATGCAGCGATAAGTTCATCTTTTAACTCGGGAATATCGTCAATCTTTTTTATTATTCCTACATCGCCCATATAACTATCTTTCTTTCCACCTCTCATAATTACACCTCTTTAAATTTTTGTTTTTTTACTTATCAACTCACCTATATAACCGATTAATTCCTTTGTATTGCTCTCAGCCTCAGACAGGGAAGACAACAGCCAGTCATCCGAATCCTCCGTTTCTTCGGGTAAAGGCATATCATTTCCCTTACTTTCAGTTTTCAGCTTTTTGAGCATCCTGCCTATGCACTGTGTGCTGTAGTTTTCCCGCCTCAAGGCTTTAATGACTCTAAGCAGCTTTATTTCATCCTCTCCATAAATGCGATAGCCATTTTTGCTTCTTGGTACTTCAAGAAGTCCATTTCTCTCCCAATATACAATGACATTTATTGAAACCCCAAGCAGTTTTACGGCTCCATTTCTATTTAACGGAATATTCTTTTCTGTAGGTAGATCACTTTTTAATATTTCCTGGATTATTTTCATAACCTTACGTTCATTATTCTTTTCGCTTTGTATATGTGTTAAATACTCCCGGCTTAGCTCCAAAGCCTTTTTCAAATCCCCCTGAGCTGCACTTCTTATAATATTTTGGACTTCAAACTTCATATAGCATTTAATCAATTCGTTTCTTAGTGCCATTCTTACCAGTTTCATCTGCTCCAGATGTGTTTCGGTATAAACCCTGTAGCCGTTTCTCCTTCTTTCAACAGGAGCTATATAACCCCATTTCTCGTATAACATGACAGTGTTTGGATGTATCCCCATTATTCCGGCAATTTCAGAAGTACTATAGGTTCTCATTCAACACCTCCCTCTTTGGTTGCCCAAATTGTATTTCTTATTATAGCATGCAACTAAAACCCTGGTACGACAGTAGAGGGTTTATATATTATTTGCCTATAAAAGCAAAGGCATCAGAATTTTATGTCCATATTACATAAGAAGTTACAATAATTATGCCCTATGATTGATAACATAAATATATTTGTATTGTCATCCGTTATCTTTTCCTAATGGTTGCTATAGTAAACCTATAAGCCGCATTTCGCAGGGATTGGAATCACAGGTCCACCCTATGTTTATCCCAATCCCTGCCTTCTTGTCTTCACCGATATTCCAGATGAGCCCATCTGTGGTTACCGACAGGATGTTGCAAAATTGGTTCGCTTCCATTTTGCCGATCCACCGAAAAGATTAGTGAATGGGACATGCATACTTTTTCTTAATTGGTTTTAGACTCATTTTCCTGATTCCTCACTTTGCAATATTCTGTGACAATCTGACTTTCAGATTCTTTTCTGCTATTTTTGATCAAATAATATGCCGCGATGCCGGTCCCTGCCATTAGACATACCAATATCCCCATTGCGGCCGGAATGCCCAGCTTTAATTTATCCGTTGCCACCTGATAACTCCCGATAAATCCGAATAGAATAAATACTCCTGCAGAAACCAATTTTATTGTCCTTTCAGGAATCCTTTTACACATAACGACCCCCACGACAATACCGATAGCGTCTGCAATCAACATGCCGGTGGTTGTCCCCAGCAGGATTCCTACCGGATTCTCTGGAAATCTTGTGGCAAGTGCAATGGTGGCAAGCTGGGTCTTGTCTCCCAGCTCGGCAATAAAAAAAGCAATTGCCACTGTCATCACCGCACCGAATCTTGTTTTTCTGTTTTCTTCCCCCTCAAGCTTATCCCCACGGATTGTCCATAGCCCGAAGAAAACAAAGGATAATGCGGCAATTCCCTGGATCCAGATTTCAACGGAGCTGAATTTAGTGATGAAGTTTCCTGCAGCTACCGCCAATGCGTGGTTCAGAATTGTAGCGAGGAACACCCCCAGTAGAACTTTCGCAGCCTTGTACTTTGTCGCAAAGGCCATTGCCAGAAGCTGCGTCTTGTCCCCCATTTCGGCCAGCGTGACTGCCCCTACCGAAAAAAGAAACGCGATTAGAGTTGAATACATAACACCCATCCTTTCATTTAATGATTGCATGGGGTATGAAGAAGGCAAATAAAAAGGACCCCCAACATAACCCCTATTGCGGATTATGTTAAAAGTCTCGTTACCGAATTTCGGTTACAAAGCCAGGTTCGGTATGACCTCTCCAGTATGTTGACTTTGTAATTAAAACTACTCCCTTTTAACTACAG
>JAFADI010000198.1 GCA_023424965.1 Bacillota bacterium | reverse complement strand
CGACAATCCGGTGATTTGCCGGTTCAAATCGGCGGAATGCTTTTCCAGTGACTCAAAAGAAACAATATTCCGGATAAGAAGGTTGCCGGCATAGGCCGTTATATTTTTATGGAGCAGGTTGTTTTTTTCATAAAGAGCATTGATTTCATTTATAAATTTATTGCGGTTTTCGCCATAGGCTTTGGCAAGTTTGTTTTTGCGGGATTCGTCCGTGACATCATTTGAGATTGTCTGGGAAATGTTTTTGAACACCCGGATCGGAAGTTCCATTTCAATGTACATGCCATTCAATTCCTGCACCTGATGGTTCATAGAACTTAATTCCTCTTCTACCTGCTTTATAAAAACGAAATTTAAAAAAAAGGAGAGGGAGAGGACTGCCAGAATAACCACCACTATTCCTTTTACAACCTGTTTGAAACTTATCATAAAATCAATTTCCTTTTTATCGGTAGTAAATTGGTTAACAGAAATATAGTTTACTAAATATCTATTTAAGTTTGATTATAACAAAATTCGACTTTTAAATCAATTTGAAGTCCAATTAACCGGCACATTCTGGGGAGAGGGCAGGCAGTATTGTATGAAAAGTGATGTTGGTGATATAATTTAAAAGGAAATTAAATACATTCAAGATTATTTCTGCATTATTTGGAGGAATATATGGATAATACGTTGGAGGAACTACCTAAAGCACTGGAGAAACCACTGATACGCAGCATTTCCTGCTTTTTTCTACTAATGTTCTCAGCTTATACCTTATCAATACCACTGGCTTTTTTCTGGAAACAGTATAACGGAGTGCTCCATGGGCTCATGGAACTGACATGCATCGTTATTGCAGCAGCATCCTTTATCCTTGTATGGTTCAGGTTTGACAGCAATTCCCTGGAAAATCAGATACTGGCCCTGGGCTTTTTAGCTGTTGCAATTTTCAACCTCCCCCACACTTTTTACTTTATGACCTTCCCTTCCTACCACAAAGATTACCTGGAATTGTTCTTGCGGTTCTGGACGGCGGGCAGATTGACAGAAGCACTTGTATTGCTGGGTGTCTCAACAAACATCAAACAGTTCAGGTTAAATAAATGGGTCGGGTTAGGCGTGTTTCTTACCTATAGCCTCGGCATTTCCTACTTGATTTTTTGTCATCCCGGATTATTTCCAACACTGTATGCAGGCTCTGAAGCAACAAAAGTTAAGATTATTTTAGAGTATGGAATCCTTCTGGTCATACTTGCCGCACTGTGGAATATCAGAGGCAAGTTGAATCAGACGAAACCCTTTACCTTCAAGTATATCATTATTGCGCTGCTGCTGTTTATTCCTGCCGAGCTGTGTTTTTTCTCTTATAGGTTATTTCCTGGTCCCGTCAGTATCTATGGCCATCTATTAAAGGTGTTCTACTACTATTTTTTGTGCAAGGGGATCATCGAAACTGAAATCAATGCTCCCTACATCAAACTGGAGCAGACGAGCCGGCGGCTGAGTGAAATCCTTGATGCAGTACCCGTCGCCATCAATACCTATAATGAGGATGCAAGAATTGACTTTGTAAATAGAGAATTTGAGGAACTGCTCTGCTGCAAAAAGGAAGACTTTCTTGGTTTGTCCGGTGAAGAGGTTATACAGGTCATCCGCAAAATGGACTATCAGGAGGAAGGGCCTCTTGTGAAAAGAGTGATGAGCGGGGAGGACAATACCGAAAATATCATACGCACCTACATGAACCTTAAGGGGGAAAAGCTGAAGCTCCTGGTGAATGCCAGGAAAATTACCAATGGCACCCTTGTCCTGTTCAGAGATGTAAAGAAAGAGCAGGAAATAGCCGATCTGAACCTGCAGACCCAGACAATTTTACAAGCCATGCTGTATCCCGCAATGATCCTGGATTTAAAAGGCAGCGTCATGGCATGCAATACCGCATTTGAGAAGCTGATTGAAATGGACAGCAGTAAAATCGTGGGAAGAAATGTCTGCGAGGTAAACAAGGCCATTAACTTCAGCAGGAATGACCTGGCAGAGCAGCTGATAAAGGACATATTTGTCGAGAGTGAATATCAGGCCTCCTTCGTTACAAAACAGGGTAATTATAAAGAAATTACAGGGCATGTATCGACAATCTATAATATTGAGAGAGAAGCCATCGGAACGATTTCAGTCATGCAGGATGTCACAGATGCAAAGGAAAACCAGCAGAAGCTCATCAACCAGGAAAAGCTTGCCCTGCTGGGCCAACTGGGGGCCGAGATTGTGCACGAGACAAGAAATTACCTCACAACCATCAAAGGCTGTGCACAAATTATTGCAGCCTATTCGGACAGTGGAAAGATTAAAGACCATGCGAAAAAAATAGACCGCAACATCGACGAGGTGAACCGGATTGTAAGCGACTTCCTGACCCTGTCGAAACCCCGCCAATTTGCCATGGAGGAGGTTGCCATCAGCGACCTGCTTTGCTCCATTAAAGGCATGGTGGAAACCTCCTCCCTGCTCAAAGGGATTGATGTGAATTTTACCATGAAGCATGAGGAGACCTGTATCCTCTGTGATGAAGCCCTCATCCGGCAAGTAATACTGAATATGTGCAAGAATGCGGTTGAAGCGATGAGTGAAACCCAAAATCCCGTCTTGACCATCGAGGCGGGTGGGATGGAAGCTGCCAATGAAGTATTTATCAGGATATCCGATAACGGAAAGGGAATGCCGGAGAACCACCTCCAGAAAATAGGGACGGTTTTTTTCACTACAAAGCAAAGCGGGACCGGCCTGGGCCTTCATACCTGCTACCAGATCATTCATGAACACAAGGGAAGAATAGAAGTGGAAAGTAAAGTGGGGGAAGGGACTGCATTTACCGTTTTCCTGCCCTGCATCGAATTTGAGGATGCTGGAGAATATGCCTGATGTATGGTATAATGACCGCTAAGGCGGCAAAAGGTAAGGAGAGGGCAAGGATGAGGAAGGTTTCTATCATAGTGATACTGCTTATGCTGTTATGCGTCTGTGCAGGCAATGGGATTATCGGTACAAAGGAAGAAACAGGCCCCGGTGAACAGGTAAAAACCGAGGTGCCTTCCGGCGGTGCAATTGCGGAAAAAAATGAAGACCGTGGGCCCGTGGAGGATGAAAACAAGGACGGTTCAGAGAATAGAGCTCCGGAAAAAGAAGAGTTGAAGGGCGGGCAGCAAGCCGGGAAAGCCAGTGGGTCTGGGGTGGAGGCGAATAATCACTACTTTGGCTTCGCCGATGAAACGGGTACAAAGATTATAGTCCCTTCGGGAAGCCTTACGGAGGAAATCAAGGATCCCCGGGCCATCGGCCTTGCCATCGGGGACAACGGCTCGGCAGTGGAAATCGGGTACATAGAAAAACAAGATGCCGGCAGTGCCGATAACGGCAGGTTTACCATGCAGAACTTCAAAAATCTTGAGGGATATATATTCGGGGTGGAAGCGGGAAAAGTGGTGCCCAACAACTCCTATTACCTGGTGCAGGAACCGGGGTTTGACCGGACATCCCTCATAAAATCAAGCAGGCCTGCAGAAAATAAGGTTGATGCCGCTACCATCGGCAGGATAGAAAAGGAAAAGCAGAGGAAAGTCAAGAACGCCTGGATACTGGCAGCTTTTGAGGCAGAGAAGCAGGTGTGCCTGGTGGAATTTGAAAAGGACCAGAAAAACCTGCTGGCCAGTATTGTTCTGGTACAGCCTGAAACTATCTCCTTTAAGGACTACCCTGCGGAATTCAACGGTACCTCTGCGTGGCGTGTGGATGACGGAGGAGAGATAAGGCCGGAGATGTTCAACATATTGTTTGTTGCCAGGTCCGATCAAAAGACGTGGATTGGAGTTACCTGGGCGGGGGCCGAAGGAGAAGTGGCATTTATTCTGCAAGACGCAGGCTCCCAATTGGATGAAATGGGCGAAAGAGCAGGCAGGTACTGGTCACCCGCCTGATATGAATGAAATTGAGGGAAAGCAATGAAAATAGGTATCTTTGATTCCGGGATCGGCGGACTTACGGTGTTGAAGGGGGCATTAGAGCTGCTGCCCCAGGAGGACTACATCTATTTTGCAGATACCGGACACGCACCTTACGGAATAAAGCCGAAGGAAGAAGTGAAGGCGTATATTTATCAAGCCGCCGATTTTATCGCAGGAAAGGGTGTCAAGGCTCTGGTGGTTGCCTGCAATACAGCCACCAGTGTGGCAATCGGCGACCTTCGGG
>JAFADI010000159.1 GCA_023424965.1 Bacillota bacterium | reverse complement strand
CCGTATACCTGCTTGCCCTGGGAAGGTTTTTCATGGTGCTGGCAGGTCTGGATACGGGAAGTACTTTCGGTGGAATGGGAAGCAGCCGTGAAATGATGATATCTTCCCTTGTGGAGCCATCCTTGCTCATTTCCCTTTTCACCATGGGCCTCATCGCAAAATCCACCTCCTTCCATGCCATTATGAAGATGTCCGCGGCGGAAGGCCTGATTGTGACACGCCCGGTCTATATTCTGCTCTTCCTTGCCATATTTATCGTTCTCCTTGCAGAAACTGCAAGGATCCCTGTTGACGATCCCGCCACCCATCTTGAACTCACCATGGTCCACGAAGCCATGCTGCTGGAGTACTCGGGCAGGCACCTGGCACTGATGGAGTATGCTGCGGTTGTGAAACAGCTTATATTCATTACCCTGCTGGCAAACATCTTCATCCCCTTGGATGGACTTATTCCCGTTGGAAATTTTATCCTCGCATTGATTATATCCCTGGTGGTATTTGTTATAAAAACAGTATTTATATCCGCCCTGGTTGCCGCCGTGGAGGTGAGTACCGTAAAGCTGAGATTGTTCAGCGTTCCGAATCTGGCGGCTTTGTCCTTCATCCTGGCATTTTTGGGTTTTGTACAATTCTTCGTTATAGGGAGGTAGCTATGGAAGGTTATTTAAATCTTTTTTCAATACTGATACTGATCTCCGGTTTTGTACTGGTTGCCGGCAAAAGGATGAATTCCTACATCAAGACCTTCAGGCTCCAGTCCCTGCTGCTTGCAGCCCTTGCAGGCATCATGGGCATATACGGCCTTTACCGGGAGGGCAGCTTCGAAATGCTCATCGTATGCCTTATAACCATCGGTATAAAGGTGATATACATACCCAGGCTCTTAAAAACCACCGTTGAAAAAGTGGAGTACAAGGTGGAGAAGGATTTCTTCCTTAATATCCCCACCTGCATACTTATCTGCTGCGGGCTTGTAATCATCAGCTTTTTCACCGTTTCCTCCATTGATGAGATCAACAGCAGCCAGTTGAAGATTTATCTGGTAAACTCCATTTCGGTGGTTCTGATCGGCCTCTTCTTCATGATCAGCAGGAAAAAGGCCATCGGCCAGATCATCGGCTTTCTGGTCATTGAAAACGGACTTTTTACGGCGGCTGTGCTTTCTACCCAAGGCATGCCCATGATTATCGAACTGGGCATATTCTTCGACCTGCTGACGGCAGTGTTGATTATGGGTATCCTGGTATTCCGGATCAACGAGAATTTTGAATCCATTGATATAAATAAACTTAGAAACCTGAGGGGATAAGAAATGTACACGCTTATATTAATCATACCGTTTTTAGCTGCCCTGCTTTTTTGGACTGTCAGGTCCAAAGGCCTGCTGCACATCATCAACGCCGCGGCCTCCGGCTTGCTCCTGCTGCTGTCGGCCATGATCACCCGGGCTGTGCTGACAAAGGGTACCATAAGCTATTCCCTGTGGAACGGCTTCTTCTATATTGACAGTTTGAGTCTTATCGTCCTGGACATTATAACGGCCATTGGCTTTTTCTGCTGCATCTATTCCATCGGCTACCTGGATGAGGAATACAGGCATCAAGTGATTGACCTGCACAGGATCAAGATATTTTACAGCCTCACTTACGCCTTCATTTTTACCATGCTTCTGGTGGTTACGACCCAGAACCTGGGGCTCATGTGGATTGCCATCGAAGCCACCACCCTGGCTTCGGCCTTCCTGGTGGGCTTTTACAACAACAGGAATTCCATTGAGGCCGCCTGGAAATACATCATCATCTGCTCCGTGGGCATCGCCTTTGCCCTTCTGGGTATTGTCTTCCTGCATTTTTCCTCGGTAAATACCTTCAAGGAGGCTTCTTCCTTTCTGAACTGGCTTCCGCTGTATCAAGAGGCGGCAAGCCTCCAGGGCAGCATATTGAAAATATCCTTCATCTTTGTTTTGATCGGCTTCGGCACCAAGGTGGGCCTGGTGCCCATGCATACCTGGCTGCCCGACGCCCACAGCCAGGCCCCAGCTCCCATCAGCGCTCTTTTATCGGGTGTTCTGCTCAACAGCGCCATGTACGGCATCATCAGGGTACTTTCCATTGTAAACAGGAATCTGGGAGACAGTGTATATACCGGCAGGCTGCTGATGGTTTTCGGGCTTTTGTCGGTGGCTGCGGCCGCCATATTTATCTTTCCCCAGAAGGATTATAAACGGCTGCTGGCATACTCCAGCATCGAGCATATGGGTATCATCGCTTTCGGCCTGGGTATGTTCACCCCGCTTTCCATCTTTGCTTCGATGTTTCACATGGTGAACCACGCCTTCACCAAATCCATGCTCTTTCTTGCCTCAGGTAATGTATACCTGAAATACAAAACCAGGGAAATAGCAAAGGTATCGGGAGTTTTAAAAGCCCTTCCCCTGTCGGGAACGGCCTTTCTCATCGGAATCTTCGCAATTGCGGGCATGCCGCCCTTCAGTGTTTTTTCCAGTGAATTCGGCCTCATTCTCTCAGCTTTTGATGCCCGGCACAACCTCCAGGCGGTTTTATTTGTTCTGATGATTGCCCTGGTCTTCGCCGGTATGGCGGCAACCCTGCTGCGGATGTTCTTTGGAAATGCCGGCAACCGGGAAGTTAAAGCCGGAGAAATAAACCTGCCCGGTACCGCAGCAATCCTGGTGCTCCTTGTGATTATCTCTCTGACGGGAATCTATATGCCCTATGAGCTGAAATCCACCCTGGAGGCCGCATCCAATATTATTTTGGGGGTAGAGTAAATGTTGTTGAAATACACAGACCTGCTTAAAACAAATTTTCCCGGAGACATTCAAGGTGAGCCCTTGCTTAACGGCAATGAACTTTATATTGAAGTGAACCCTGAGAATATCCTGAATATTTGCAAATTCATTTATTATACCATCGAAAGCTCCCTGGTAGATCTTTTTGCCAGCGATGAGAGGCCTTTACACGGAAAATACGCCGTTTACTATGTCTTTGCCGTAAAAAGTGAAAGTGTCTACATCATCCTTAAAACATCCATCGGCGAAGAAAACCCGGTCTTCACCTCCATCACCGGCGACATCCATGCGGCCCATCTGTACGAGCGTGAGATAAGGGACATGTACGGCCTGGAGCCCCAGGGGCATCCGGACCCGAGGCAATTTGTGTTTCATGGCAACTGGCCGGAAAACACCCATCCCCTCAGAAAAGACTTCGACAAAAGTCACCGGCTGCCTTTCGCCAACAATCCTTCCACCTTTACCCGCGTGGAAGGGGAAGGTGTATTTGAAATCCCTGTGGGTCCCGTTCATGCGGGCATTATCGAGCCAGGGCATTTCCGGTTCAGCGTAGCGGGAGAACCCATTATAAACCTGGAGGCCCAGTTGTTTTTTGTGCATAAGGGCATTGAGAAGCTGTGTGAGGGACAGAGCATCGAAAAGTGCTTTTTTATTTCTGAAAGAATCTCCGGAGACGAAACTTTCTCAAATTCATTGGCCTATTGTCTCGCAGTGGAAAAAATCGCAGGGCTTGCCGTGCCCGAAAGAGCTCAGTACTCCAGGGTCCTGTTTGCAGAACTGGAGAGGCTCGTCAGCCATCTGGGGGATCTGGCGGGCATTTGCGTGGACGTGGCCTACGGGTTCGCCGCCTCTCAGTTCCGGATGATGCGCATATGGACCTACCAGTGCATTGAGGAAGTCTGCGGCAGCAGGTTCATGCGGAGCGTCAACAGGCCCGGAGGCCTCAGAAAAGATTTCATCCCGGGAAAAGAAGCCCGCATCCTCGAATTCATGTCCCGGATCAAAAAAGAGCTTCTGGACACCATCCATATCATAAAATCCAACGGCCTGTATATTGACAGGGTTGAAAATACGGGCATACTGAAAACCAATGTAGCGGTGGATATGAACGCGGTGGGTCCTGCCGCAAGGGCCTCAGGCATCCGGACCGATGTGCGGAAGGAATTCCCCTACTGCGCATATGGTAGCCTGGACTTTAAAATGCCCGAGCACAACAATGGGGACGTGAACTGCCGCACCAACACCAAACTGGAGGAATGCCTGCAATCCATCAGCCTTGTGGAACAGGTGGCAAATGCCCTTCCGACCGGAGATGTCTTCGTGGCTTTAGGTGCCGTTGAGCCTTATCAATGCGCCATTGGAAGCACGGAATCCCCCCGGGGCGAAAACGTACACTGGATCATGACGGGAGAAAACAACACCCTCTTCCGGTATAAAATCCGTACTCCCTCCTTCTGCAACTGGCCGGCCCTGTGCCATGCGGTAAAAGGCAACATCGTACCGGATTTCCCCCTCATAAACAAGAGCTTCAACCTGTCCTACGCAGGCAACGACCTGTAGAGTTAAATTCGATTAACCCCAGGTGCCCGGCAAAACCATTTACCCGGCACGCTGGAACGTGGAGGCCAATATGTTCGGAATGATAAAAAAAATAATTCAATACCCCAGGCTGACTTCGAATTATCCCCATACGCCTTTTGACGCGCGCTTCCTCACGGGCAAGCCGGTGATTCACCGCGAAGTCTGTACCCTCTGCGGGGAATGTGCAGACCGGTGCCCGGCTTCCTGCATTGCCTTCGATAAAGAGCAGGCGGATATAGGGATAAATATCGATGAGTGCATTTTTTGCTCCCTCTGTGAAGATGTGTGCCCGGTAAAAGCGATTTCCATGTCGAAGGAGTTCGAGCTCGCAGCCAAGGACCGGCAGAGCCTGAGGAAAAGTCCTCTTATTATCGAAGAGAGGGCAGTTCCCGATGAATCCTTTGAGGTTATCGGCCAGAGAATCGGGGAAAAATCACAAAAGCTTCTGGGAAGAAGCCTCCAGATAAGAGAGGTGGACGCAGGTTCCTGCAACGGCTGTGACTACGAGGCCAATGCCCTGAACAACCCGCTGAACGATGTGGAACGGTTCGGCGTCCATTTTGTGGCCTCGCCAAGGCATGCGGACATGCTGCTGGTGACGGGACCTGCAACCAGAAATATGGAGCTTGCCCTCATTAAAACCTATAATGCTGCCCCCGACCCCAAGCTGGTGGTTGCCGTGGGTGCCTGTGCCTGCAGCGGAGGAATTTTCAAGGATCTGTATGCCACCAGAAACGGAATTGACTGCATCCTCCCTGTGGACGTATATGTGCCGGGCTGCCCTCCAAGGCCGCAGGCCATCCTGTACGGAATATTGAAAGCTCTGGACCGGGTCTGACGGCGCATTCTGCGTCGTTTCTTCTTTTAGGGGACAGCCCTCTATTTTTTGTAGGGACTGTCCCCTCATAATTGTTAATGTTTATCTCCAATATGCCGATATACATTTGTGTAACATCGCTTCCAATCGATCAAGTCCCCTGAAAATCACGTCTTATTTTACTTATGATAAACGCTGCCGAGAGTTCATCCTATTTTTACTTTTACCTATCATTGATAAAAGGTTTAATTCTATATGGGAAAAAGGATTTCCCATTTTGCATGGCAAGGAGGCATCAAAATGAAAATACAAAGCTCCAACATTTCAATGGCAGGCATGAGTACCTCCGTTGAAATTCACTTTATGGAACAATCCACAAGCTATTGGTCCCTGGGCGGTCAAAGACCTGTTC
>JAFADI010000135.1 GCA_023424965.1 Bacillota bacterium | reverse complement strand
CTATTATTCTTTCTACTTTCGTAGGAACTCTGTTAAATTTGACCCAAAAGTCTATTGTAAAGTTGTCACTCCCAAAGTTCCAGTCCTCACTGTCGGCCAAGCTCAAATATGAACTCCCATCAAAATATCCGCTGCTCCCTCCAAATTTACTGGTTTGAGTGGTTATGTGTGCATTCCCTCCAACGGATACTGTCTTCCCTGTTATCTCAACAAAGGATTTGCTAGCATTTGCTCCGTCCATATGTAGCACTAACTTTGTATATTGGTCTGGATTGTCTGTGCAAACATTTATATATTGGCTCCATCCTCCTGTCCCCACATTATTTTTAGCGCGTACTCTATATCTGTGTTGTATTCCTGAATTTAATCCGTCGTGTAAATAGGAAGTACCAGAGCCACAATCCAAAATAATACCATCTATTTCTATATCATACCCATTTGCCCCATCCACAGGAGACCACTTCAAAAATACTGAATTGCTTGTTGTTACAGCTGAAATGTTTGAGGGAACTGTCGGAATAGTTGCAGGTAAATTATTGTATGCTTCAGCAGGAGGTGTAAAATTGGAAGTCCAACGTGCTATGCCTTTTGATATGCGGAACTCATCCAAATATCCATTCAAATAGTCTTGTGTGTATTCTCCTTCTCTTCCTATACCTAGCTGCCTTGTACTATTATTGGACGCTATAGTGCCTATACTTATGCTTCCATTATTAACGCCATCAATAAATATAGTCATATTTGTACCATGTCTAACAGCTGCTATATGATGGAAAGAAGTTGTATCGTTTATATAACCATTTGAAACTACTTCCGAGTGAGAACTTCCATGTCCCAGATAGAAGCCTATCCTACCATCATGTTCTCTTATTATAGTAATACCAAAGTCTGAATTAATCCCACAGTAAACATCTCGTTGCCCTATTATTCTTTCTACTTTCGTAGGAACTCTGTTAAATTTGACCCAAAAGTCTATTGTAAAGTTGTCACTCCCAAAGTTCCAGTCCTCATTGTCAGCCAAGCTCAAATATGAATTTCCATCAAAATATCCACTGCTCCCTCCAAATTTACTACTTCCGGTAGTTATATATGCGTTCCCTCCAACGGATACTACTTTCCCTGTTGCCTCAGTAAAAGCTCTGTTGCCCTCTGTTCCATCCATGGACAGCAATAGCTTTGTAAAACTGTCGATGCCGAATGTATTTACAATCGAGTCTTTACTTCTCTGTCCAGACAATACATTGTTTACATTTACTGTTCCTCCTGAACCAATCTTTCCTGACAATTGCGGCAATTTATCAGTCAATTCTGCAATCTTAGCTTTTATGTCTGATATACTTGTATCTATTCTCGCTATCAGCGCCGCCCCGCCGCTTACATACGGTGCCGCCATGGAAGTCCCACTCATCTGCCCGTATGTCCCTCCGGGCAAAGTGCTGGTCACGTTCTCCCCTGGTGCAGCCACGTCCACCGACACAGGGCCATAGTTTGAAAAGCCGGACAGGGTTCCATCCCGGTCCACCGATGCCACCGTCAGAATATTTTCGCTGTCGAAGGCGGCAGGATATACCGGGCCCACATCGATATTCACTCCGCTATTCCCGGCGGCGCAGACAAACAGCATACCCGAGCTGTCGATGGCATCCTTCAACGCAGGGTTGTACTCCGTCCCTCCCCAGCTGCAATTGATTATTCTTACTCCCATGGCCCTGGCATACTCGATAGCTTCGATGGCGTCGGAGGTGTAGCCGTAGTTGCCGTTGATGAATTTCAGCGGCAGTATCTTTGCCCCCGGTGCCACACCGGTTATGCCGGTATCGTTGTCCATCGCTGCGATGATTCCGGCCACGTGGGTTCCATGGGCATCTAATCCGCTCCCATCATATACGGTTTTATCGTTGTTGAAGAAATCCCATCCGTTTACGTCGTCGATGTAGCCGTTGCCGTCGTCATCGATTCCGTTGCCGGGGATCTCCGCAAGGTTGATGTATATGTTATCCTTCAAGTCCTCATGGCTGATGTCGATTCCCGTATCCAGCACACCGACGGTTACACCGACTCCCCTGCCTGCCGTATCCTCTCCATAAACCGCATTAACTACAGAGGGTATATCTGTCTGCTCCTTCGCAGGCTGTATGACTTCAATGCCTGAAGGACTGGTCTGTCCGTTTGCGGGTCGAAGGACTGTAATACCCGAGGATGTCACCTGTTCGTCAATTTCCTGGACGGTATTGATTCCTGTCGGGCTTGTCTGGTTATCGGATAAATACAGCAGATAATCGGGCTGTACATATTGGACCTCTTTATCCTTTTTGAGGTCGGCAATAACCTCATCGATATTGTCCTTTTCCCCCAGTTCCACGAGCTCTATTTTTGAACGGGGGAGCTTCTTTTTTGCCTCCAGCTTCGACAGTTTGAGCCTGCTTTTGACCTTCCCTTTTATACTCTCAGCCTTGCCGGGGTCCTTATATTTTATGAGGAGCTGCTTCACGGCCTGCGGTTTCGCCTTCCTGTCCGGCTCCGGTTTTTCAATTTCCGGTTTTCTTTCCCGGGGCTGCACGCTGCTTGTTCCGCTTATTTTTTGCTTTGATTTGTTCGCGGCGGAGGCAGCATACTTTTGCTGCTGCCTGGTCTCATTCTTTTGTATGATAGGGACGATACTGTCTTTTACAGGTTTATCCCCCACCTGCTTAGCCCAGGCATTGCCTAAGGCTGTAATTTCACTTGTAAGCAGCAGTGTTAAAACAAGCAAAATCGATAACGCTTTTCTTGCCCACCTCATTTTTCATTCCCCCTGCAAAGGCTTTTATTACATAATTCTACATAATTCTTCCAATGCAGAGTATATCATATTTAGTAATTCCATCCAATCGATTTCCGTCGACAGGATTTGTCGAAAAATAGGATCGAAAAGGAATGTAAGCTGAAAGTGCATTTGACTCTTCCGGCCCATGGGCTTATAATTATTCTTAACTTATACGGCGGATGACTCCAGGAGGTCCCCATGAAGCCTTTGACCAATGAAAACAGAATTATAAGACAGGTAAACCTTTCCTTCAACTCCCTTTCCATCTACAGAAAGGTGCTTGAGGACCGGGTTATGGACAGCTTGTTCCAGCTCACCTCTTTTCTGGAAAATGAGGAATTGAACGTGGGCCAGGCTTTGAGCCTGTACAGCAGCTTCTTTCACCAACTGGTCGGTCAAAGCACCTGCGGGCCTTCATTGAAAGCCCACATTCTCAAGGCCCTGCTCAAGGATGACAACGCCTTTTCCAGAGCCTGTGAGGCTTCCTCCTTCGAAGCCCTGGACCCTTCCCTGGTATCCGCCGCCTCCAATGATATCGCCTGCCTCAAGTTTATCGCCGGTCTTGCTTCCCGCACGGTAAAAGAAATCATCCGGCCGTCCGCCAGGTATGACGTTGAAGCTGCGGCGGTGGAGAAAATGCCGGACTGGAGCCTGGAGCCCTATGTGGATTGCTTCGGTGTGTCCGGCAGTATTTTGGAAGTACTTTTGGCAGCGTTTGAGGCCGAGGGCAGTGAAGGCTTTGTCAAAAAGACATACGAATTCCACAACGCTAACGGCAGCGGACTTTTTGCAGGGTTCAAGGCCTTTGTCTGGGAGCACAGGGAAGGCTGCGGTTCTTTAAGGGGTGTGAGCAGCCCGGACCCCATTCTTCTTAAAGACCTGGTGGGCTATGAGCTGGAACGCAGTGAGGTCATCAACAACACCCTGCAGTTTCTTGAGGAACATCCGGCAAATAACGTTCTCCTGTACGGCGATAGGGGCACCGGCAAATCCTCCACCGTCAAGGCCATCTTGAATGAATACCATTCCAGGGGACTCAGGCTGGTGGAAGTGCCTAAAATGCATTTGATGGATTTTCCGGAAATCATCCGGAGCCTCAGCACAAGAAAGCAAAAATTTATCATCTTTGTGGATGACCTGGTCTTTGAAGACAACGAGGAGAACTACACGGCATTGAAGGCCGCCCTGGAAGGCGGAATCGAGGTCAAGCCCTCCAACGTCCTCATCTATGCCACCTCAAACCGCAGGCACCTGATCAAGGAAAAATTCAGCGACAGATACGGCCTCTCTTCCAGCAACCACGACGACGAAGTCAGGGCCGCCGACACCATCCAGGAAAAGCTGTCCCTTTCCGACAGGTTCGGGATCACCGTGGTATTCTCTTCCCCCGACAAGCAGAGATACCTGGAAATTGTCGAAGGTATTGCTTCAAAAAGAAACTTGAAAGTCGACAAAGATTACCTGCACAAGGAGGCATTAAAGTGGGAGCTGTGGTACAACGGCCGTTCCCCCAGAACCGCCCGCCAGTTCATCGACTGGCTTGAAGGTCAGGGTACTAATCCTTAAGGCTGGTGCTCCTGATTTTCCTGTATTCAATGGAATACATAAGGAATGCAAAAAGAGTGAACAAAACCGCGATGCCCGTTCCTACGTCGGTATAGACGGACCCGTTGGGAACGTCGAACCTTTTGAACAGCAGGATCAGCACGATGACAACATAGAACAGCACCGTCGCCACTTTTCCATACCAGTTCGCACTGACGACCACGTTCTTTTTCCGGTACAGCGTAATACTGCCCAGCGCCATGAACAACTCTTTTGAAACCACAATAATCAGGAATACCACAGGGATAAGATTCTGCATGGTCAGAAAAACCAATGCAGTTATGAGCATAAGCTTATCGGCAAGCGGATCTGCCAGCTTGCCGAAGGAAGTTATCAGATTGTATTTTCTTGCAATGTAACCGTCTAAAATATCCGTAATTCCGCCCAACGTAAAAAGAAAAACTGAAAAAACATAGTTCTGCCTGTAAAGGCAATACCCGAATACAGGTATTATCATGAACCTAAGTATCGTCAGAAGGTTGGGTATGTTCACCTGCTCACCACCTGAAACAGATTTGGCAAATGCTGTACATAGTTTAACATATCTTGGCGCTGTTTTGCAATGCTACATAAAAATATTTAACAGAAGCAATTTCTATCCAAGGGGAACAAGATACCATCTTATTTTTTCTCTACCGCCTCGCAGATTAGGTTATAGATTTGCCCGGAATGCCTTTTTATATTCACCGGCTTCATGTTCCTGTCGGTCCACACATGCATGGTCTCACCCGTGGTTATGCAGCCGGGCTCGTCATTCCTGTACACCTCGTAGTAAAAAGTGATGCGGATATTGGTAAATTCCTTTATAACGGTCCTTACGGTGATTTCATCCTCATACCTGGCCGCACCTTTATAGCCGCACCGCAGTTCGATCAGGGGAAGCATAAACCCCATCTCCTCGATCTTTGAATAGGGCAGTCCCATTTTCTTTATGAAGTCGGTCCTGCCGGCTTCAAACCACACCGGATAGTTGGAATGGTGTACGATTCCCATTTGATCCGTTTCCGCGTACCTTACAATAAATTTTGTATCTGAAGAAAACATTTATCTGCTGCCTGCCTCCTTGCCAAGCCTTTTCTCCGTCCTAAAGCGCAAGGATTTTGCTCACGGTGATCAGGCTTTCGTCAATTTCCTTTTTCATTTCCAGGGCTTCGTTGATTTCAAGGTCTACCACCTTGTTGTCCCTTAACGCCACAATTCTCCCTGTGATTCCCTCTTTGAGCAACTCTACGGCTTTTACCCCCATCAGGCTGGCCATGACCCGGTCATACGTGGTGGGACTTCCGCCTCTTTGAATGTGTCCCAGAATGGTGGCCCTGGCCTCAATGCCCGTTTTTTCTTCAATGGCCTTGGCAATCTCGATGGCGCCTCCCACTCCCTCGGCTACAATGACCACATAGTGCTTCTTTCCACGGTTTCTGCCCTCGATGATGGGTTTTATGACGTCCTTGTGCAGATCGAACTCCCTTTCGGGCAAAAGCACCACCTCGGCACCCCCGGCAATGCCTACATTCAATGCGATGTAGCCTGCATGCCTGCCCAT
>JAFADI010000260.1 GCA_023424965.1 Bacillota bacterium | reverse complement strand
GCACTGAGGGCCACACTCAAGGGTACGTCAAAATACTGGCTGATGGAACCGCGTATGGATTCCACAACCTCCTGGAGCATTCCTTCGTCCATGTCCTTTTTGGATAAAAGGAAGATGAATTCATTGTTGTTTTCTTTGGCAAGAAAGGAGATTTTGCACTCTTCAACAATGCCTGAGGCGATATTGAGAATGGCATTGTTCATATGCTGCCATTCCTGATCGGAAAAATCCGTCTTTCTCTCTGCGTCATCCCGGAACAGCATCATTAAGGCAAATTGCGATTCTTCCAGCACAAAACCCAGCTCCGAGCACCGGGAAAGCAGCTTCTCGTCGGAAAAGTCTTCAAACCTCAAAAAACCGTCCAGCAGCTTTTCCTTGAGGGTTACGATATTGGTATCAATCTGGTCTTTCAGATAATAATACCGTTCCTGCTCGCTCATGGCAGAGTCAAGGCGCTTTTTGACCCCCGACATGGCTTTGATCAATTCTTCGTCTTCCGCCTCGGACTTTAATATATAATCATCCGCTCCGTTTTTCAGCGCTTCCCTCGCATAGGCAAAATCATTATAGCAGGTCAGGATCAATATCTTTGCCTTGGCGTCCTCCTGCCGGATCTTTTTTGTAAGCCACAGCCCGTCCTTTTTGGGCATTCTGATGTCTGTGAGTATTACCTGGGGCTTATGAAGCCGGTATGCCTCATAGGCCTGTTCACCGTTGGAGGCTTCGGCAACAATGGTGAAGCCCAGGCTTTCCCAATCTATTGTTGATTTAATTCCCACCCTGACGAGCACTTCGTCATCAACAATCAAAACCTTATACATCATACCCTCCATTATATCTGTCCTTCCTTTTTAAATGGCAGTTCCACGGTTATCTGCGTTCCCTCGTTCTCTTTGGTAATTATTTTTATGCCATAGGCCTCTCCGAAAAATAATTTTATCCTCTGGTTGATATTGTTCAGTCCCACGGTGCTGAATTTGTTCACATCCTTCTGGGACTTGAAAATGTTCTTCAATACGTCGGGGCTGATTCCAGGGCCGTTGTCGCTGACCTCAATCATAAGGGCATCCTCCGCCCGGTAGGCCCTGATGACGATATTGAGGCGTTTGAGGCTTTCTTCCTCCGTCCCGTAGATGATGGAATTCTCGACAATGGGCTGCAGGATCAGCTTTGGTATGCAGCAGGACAGGCACTGGTCCTCAATCTCGTATTCAATGTTGATCCGCTCATTAAACCTGAGTCTCTGGATTAAAATGTAATTCTTTACATATTCGATTTCATCCTTCAGCCAGATCATGTCCTTTCCCAGGTTGATGCTTATGCGGAGGAGCTTTATCAGCGCCGTCAACGCGTTGCTTACGGTTTTTGCCCCCTGGATTTTCGCCATCCATTTGATGGTATTCAGCGTGTTGTATAAAAAGTGGGGATTGATTTGGGCATGAAGGGCTTCCAGCTCGATCTCCTTCTTCAGCCTCTCCTCTTCCACCAGTTTGTTGATCAACACCTGCATCTCGCTTACCATATTGTTGAAGCTGGTGCCAAGCTGTCCGATCTCATCCTTCCTCTTCATGTCGATGCGTACGTCCAGGTTTCCGTTTTCCGCCTTTTTCATGACCCGCATCATGCGGATCATGGGATTTGTACTTTTTATGGAGAAGAGAAGGGCCAGGCAGATGGTGATGATAACATAGATGATACCCGTTGTTATCAGGTTCCACTGGATTTCTTCGATCTCCTTGTACAGGTATTTATAGGGGATGATTTTGATAATCTTCCAGTCGCTGACGCTGCAGGTGGAATAAATAGCGATTTTCTCCAGATGATTGTCTTCAAAGGATATATACCCGCTGCCCGCCTGGTCTGTCAGAATTTTTTGTGCAAACACTTCATTCTTTATGCTTTGCCCGATTCTGTTCTTATTGGGGTGGCTCACAATCTCCCCGTTCCCGTCACAGATAAAGACCTCTCCGCTTTCCTCTCCCGTCAGCTTTTTATAGGATTTGGCAAGGATGGATTCATCGATGTCAATGGTAATGTAGCCAAGCTCCTTCAGCGTATTGAAGTCGATGATCTTCCTCCCCAGGGAAAAATAGTATTTGTCGAATTCTCCCGAAAGGATCTTGATTTTCTCGCGCCGCGTATTGATCCACAGGATTTGCCCATCGGACCGGGACAGGATATCCGTAGGCATGTAATCGGCTTTATCGGACACCTTGATCGCACCCACGGAATAAAAATTCCTGTCGGCAAGCACATCGATCCCGTCGATGTCATCCCGCGAGGTGAAAAAGCTCCGGAGCAGATTGCGGAACTGGACGGAATCCATGCTGTCCCTGAGGTTGAGGGCCTTCAGAAAATCCCTGTTGGTGAGGATGACATTGGAAAATTCGCGGATGTCGTTCAAGACAAAATCGATATTTTTTCCCGCTTCATATACCGATTGTATCGCCGACTCGCTGTATTTTTTGCTCACCACGTCCTTTACCAGGTTGGAGTAAATGACGGAGTAGATGATCACCGGGAAAAGGATAAAAACAATTGTAATGGATATCAGCTTAAACCGGAAGCTGTTGATAAATTTAACGCCTTCCATACCTCACCCTCGGAATTCAGAATTTGGAACAGCCAGTTCTTCCAATCATTCAGTGTCCAATGCTTTAATTTGGTCGTAGATCCTTTTTGCAGTATCTTCCGCTTCCAGATCCTCCAGAATCATGGTATGCAGGTTGTTAATGATGATCTGTTCTATATAGTAGAAATTGCCTATCTTAGGCCTGTAATAAGCGTTTTCCTTCTTCCATGCGTTGAGCACCGTAGGCAGCTCGGGCATGGCCCTGTACTTTTGATTGTCCAGAACCTTCCCCGAAATCACGTTTTTTATGTCCTCATCCTCGTATACCGACTTCCGCGGAGGAATTCCGCCGCCTTCCGGGTGTTTCAATACGAAAAGCTGTGTCTGGGGAGAAGTGGCCCAGACGATAAAAAGCCATGCGGCCTGCTTTTCCTTTTCACTGGCATATTTGTTGATGCCGATGCCGGAACCGCCGTATATGTTGGCACTTCTTACAGGACCATAGGGCAAAAGGCTGTATGCCACTTTCCCCGCCACCTTTGAGGCAGAAGCATTCTCCATCGAGGATGCATTTTCGTCCCAATTGGGCATCATGGCGATCTCCCCGTTCTTAAAAGCCTCGGCCGTGTCGTACCAATCCCAATTCAAGCTTTTGGGAGAAGAGGTTTTTATAATTTTTTTATACATATTGAGAGCGTCTATAAAGTTCGGTGTCAGCACGCTGATCTCATGGGGCTCTTTTATCCCCAGGCTGCCTGCGTTTTCGTCCTTGAAATAGTCTCCGCCGTATGCGGCCAGCACATTGGAAAAATCGCAGAAAATGGAATTGTGCATCTGGGCCATATGCCCGCTGCCGTATTTCACCTCGGAATCAGGGACATTCTTATCGATCCAGTCGGAGATTTCGCAATACCGCTCCCAGGTGAAGCCGGGCTGGCCGGGTGTCCAGTCGTAGCCTTTTTCCTCCCGGAATTTTTCCCTGTACTTTTCAAAAACATCTTTTCTATAATAAAGAATCATCGTCGTCGTATCAAAGGGAATGGTATACAGGGCGGTCCTATCGCCAAAATAGGAATCCACCGTTACCTGTTCCTCAAAAAAATCCTCCAGCCCGCCGGGAATATGGGGCAGCTCCGGGTCCCCATTATAGCGGTTCAGGTCCTCAAAATTCGGGGCAAACCGGTTCAGGTTCTGGTAGGGGTCCACGTAAATCAGCTGGTACTTTCCGTCTTTCGTGATAAAGCCCATGTTCACCTTTTCGCTCAGCGCGCTGAAATCCATGGCCCGTATGTTGATGTCAATGCCCGTGATCTTGGTAAAATCCTGGCTTTCTTTGGTAAGAATGTTGGCATTGATGGTGTTTTCCACCAGAAAATTAAGGGAAGTGCCCTCAAACTGGCGCCAGTTAAAGTCTCCCGGAGCCTCAATATTGGGCAACAGGGAGGACTTTTCGTAAAATGGGGCGGTTGTCAGTTGTCTGCTGTTATCGGTATTTTCTTCTTTTGTAGAATTGGGGCTTTTGTCTCTAAGTGCAAGGTAGTGATAGGAAATGGCGGCCAAGCATGCGAATATTGAAAAAATCAATACAACTCCTGCGATTTTTATCACTCTCTTCATAACACCACCACCAAAAATCAAGGATTATTGATTGATTGGAACAACTAATTTTATCATACCGCGGGAACGATATAAACCTTTTGACTGTGGACTGAATTATCTACTCTTTGTAAAATCATGTTAACAGCCCTGTTCTATTGAAACATTTTGTACCAGATTTCTTTTTTTTTGTACTATTTTACTATTATAGCGATAACCTTGTATAAATACAAATGCTATTTCCTCTATATTTTCCATAACGCTCCAATAAAAAAACCCGGAGTTGCAACCTGTTACGGAACAGGCTGCAGCTCCGGATTTGAAAATCATGGCCTGGCTATTCGTTCACCAGTTCAACCACCGTATACAACGGCAGGCCATAGATCTTGACGTCCATGACATCTCCCTCTTTCCGGGCCTCGGATTTTATCTCTTTCCCGTCCAGTGTGTGAATCTTCAAGCTGCCGAATTCCTTGCCCTTCAAATTCACCTTCAGGTTTAATTCTTCGATGGGCCTGGTCCGGTCTTCCTGCTTTTGATAGTCATAATTGACGATATGCACCGCCATTCCATTTTCAATGGAATGGGTCTGTATCCCTATGGAATCCTTGTCTACGCTGATCCTCCACAGGTCTTTGTATACGGCTTTGAAAATCCCGCCAAAGGCTTTAAGCGCCGTTGGTTTGTCGCCGCCATCCAGGCAGTATGCCACGCTGCTTAACCTTTTCATCTTATCAAGCCACCCCGGCAGGTTCTCTGCCGCTTCTCCGAAAATTAAAACCCTGCCTCCCTCTTCTGCGCGCTTTTCTATAATTCCGGCCTGATTTTCCGTTAATGTGCTGCATCCGGGAAGAATAACCAGATCATAGTTTGCAAGGTCTTTCCCGCTGAAGTCGTCTTCCCGTAAATCCCCATCTGCCATGAATTTGACGTCATAGTTGACCAGATCCTTTGACAGCAGCCTGCTGACCTCCCAGAAGGGCATCCTCACACCGTTGGGATCATCGGGGTCAATCACACTGTAGGAAAGCACACCTTCCTCGCCGTCCAACACGCTGCTGGAATAGCCGGTAATCGCTTCTCTCCAGTAATTACTGGGGAAGCTGTACAATACAAGCACATTGGCGCCTGATTTTTTTGAGTACAGCCTTTCGTTCTTTGCCAGGAATTCCTGCACCTCCACCGTTACATTGCGGGGAGGCCAAAAAGCATCCTTCACCGTATTTCCCATCCAGCCGCCGTAGGGTACCGACATGTTGCAGCCATAAACGGAGGCCTCCAGCAGCAGCAGCCTGTACAAATCGTAGCCTTTCCCCTCATTCAGCATGTCCAGCAGCTCATAGACAACACTCCCGTAGGGGTTCTCCGCCACGATCACGGGTTTGTCCCCTGCAAATCCAGCCACGTACCTGTACCAATGGGGCTGCTTGAACAGGGTCTGCTTCATTTCGGTGATAATGACGTCGGCATCGGGTTCCAGGGGATAATAGCAGGGCATAATGTCGAAGAAATTGCCTGACACCAGCACCTTTCTTCCTTTTTCCCTTCCGTATTCCTTTGCATGATCTGCCAGCTCCTTGAAATACTTCTTAATGGCCCGCAGCTGGAATTCCCAGTAATACTTGAAAAGCGGCAACTCATCGATATTCCCCGGATATGGGACGTTTTTCCCCTTCAAGTACTGTCCGTAATTGAATTTATCGAGGTCGACCCCCTTCAGCTCTTCAGGTAGCCGGCCTTTGCCTTCCAGCTCCTTCAGGTATGCGTTGAACTGCTTCATGCAGTCCTTGCAGAAGCATCCGCCATACCGGATGGAGGTCATGGGCAGCTCGCATTCGTCCAGCTGGATTCCCGCCACCCCGGCATCGACCTGGATCTCCATAATCTTTTTCAGGTATTCCCTCCAGACGGGATTGTTTCTGCACATGGAATAGGCAATATGCTCATGGTTCTTTACCTCCACCCATTCCGCATGGCAGGGTGTCCCGTTAAAGTCCCTTGCACAGCATTCCTCCCACAGGTTTGTAACCGCTTCTCCTTCACTGTTGTACAGGCCTTCGGGGAAATAATCCGCAAATTTCTTTCCGAAAACCTCATCATGCTTATCTGAAGTGAATTCCCTCAGTCCATACCAGTCATGAGGCTTGTTATCCCTCATAACGTTGAGTTCCTTGAACTCTTTCCCGTCACCGCTCAGCACAGCGGGAAATTCCCAGCCCTGCACCTCAAAAACGATGCCGAAAACCTTGATTCCCCGCTTGTTGCATTCCGCAATAAACTCCGAATCATTCATGTACCCGTAAAAACGGAGCCTGGGATCAACGGCTCCAAAAGCCTCATGCTCCAGGTAGGGCAGGGAGATGGAACCGCCTCCCAGCGCCGACCACACAAGCAGCGTACCCTTATATCTCTCCAGGTCCTCGATCATCTGCATGCTTCTGAAAGGCAAGCCCGGATGGTAGCAGTGGTTGTTTTTATACCACCCGTCAAAATAAACGCCTCTTTCCACGTTAAACACCTTCCTGTCTCAATATTTTATATAGCTTTCTTCCGGCGATTTTTTCACCCTTTTACCGAACCCGCCGTCATCCCCTGGATGATTTTCTTTGAAGACAACAAATAGACCAGGATCACGGGGAGTACCGCAATGACCATTGCCGCCATCAGCTGGGGATAGTTTATGGTGTATTGCCCGTTGAAGTTGGACAGGCCGATGGGAACAGTCTTCAATGCCTGGCTTTTCAGCAGTACCAGGGCAAAGGGAAATTCATTCCACACATTCAAAAAGGACAATATGAGGATTGTTGACAATACGGGCCTGCATATGGGCATGATAATCCTGAAAATGGTAACGGTGGTGCTGCTCCCGTCAATGTGGGCCGCTTCTTCGATCTCTATGGGAGTGGATTTGATAAAGCTTTCGAATAAAAATACCGCCATGGGAAGTCCGAAGGCAATGTAGGGCAGCAGCAGCGTAAACCACTTATCGAGGATTCCCAGCACCTTGAATTGTATGAACAGCGGAATAAGCAGGCTGTGCACCGGCACCAGCATACCGAAAAGGAACAGCACATAGATGAGGTTCCGCCCCTTGAAATCATATCTTGCCAGGAAGTAACCCAGCACGAAGCCGATGACGATGATGAACAGCACCGAAATAACGCTGTTGAACAGGCTGTTTACAAAAAACATATGCATCTTCCCTATTTCAATGGCCGAAATGTAATTGTCAAAGCTTATCCGCCCCGGCAGGGCTACGATGTTCATGCTGAATTCCTGCTTGGTTTTCAGGGAAGAGTAGAGCATCCATATCAGCGGAAAGATGCAGGTGGCGGTAACCATCAGCATAAACAGGTTGATTGCTCCCTGCAAAAACATCTTTAAAACATTATCCTTCATTTGCATTCCCTCCCCAAAATTTTCTGCTAAGGAGGATCAGCCCAAGGCTCAATACGAGAATACCGATGGAAATGGCGCTTCCATACCCCAGCTTGAACATGATGAAGGAGTTGATATAAGCGTACTGGGCCATGACCATTGAGCTGGTCCCCGGTCCCCCGCCCGTCATCACATAAATGTGGTCGAATATCTTCATATTTCCCGCGATGCAAAGCATTACAGCCACCTTCAGGGTATCGGACAGCAAGGGTATGGTAATATACAGGGACTTTTTGATTCCCGTGGCCCCGTCAATTTCCGCACTTTCAAAAATATCGTAGGGGATGCTTTGTACTGCCGCCAGAAAAATCACCAGATAGAATCCGATATATTGCCATATGATGGGAATACTTACGGAAACGATGACATATTTGGGATTGTCCAGCCAGGGCAGGATCAGCGACTCCAGCCCTGCCATTCTCAAAACGGCGTTCAAAAGGCCGAAGTCTTTATTGTATATGATTGTCCAGAGGAAACCCACTACGATTGCCGAGACAACCACCGGCAGAAAAACGATATTCCGGTGAAGGGCCTTGAATTTTAACAATTTGGACATCATAAATGCCGTAATTATTAACGCAATTCCTATTTGCCCGATCATGCTCAAGCCTATAATAATGAGATTGTTTTTGAAGGAATTCCAGAAGTCTCCATCCCTGATCAGAAAAAAATAATTCTTAAGTCCCACAAACTTCATATTTGAACCGCCGCTGTAGTCGTAGAAACTATACACAAGGGAAATTAAAAGCGGCAGAATCACGATGAAGCAGTAGATCACCACACCGGGTGACAGGAAAGCCGCTATTACGCGGCCCTTTGGTTTTAATGCACTGCTGGCCATAGAATTCTCCTTGTCTATTTTCCGGGAGACGCCTCTCCCGGAAAATAGAGCTTACGCTTAAATTAAACTTTTGCTGTTATACCGGCTTTATTTCTCATACTCGGCCTGTATTTTTTTCGCCAGGTCCTCAGGGGATACGCTGTTTATGAGCAATTCCTGGAGCCCTGTGTTCATAACCTGTATGACATCCGCCGAAAGCTGTGCGTCATAGATGGGAACCGGCTTGATCTTTGCCGCCAGGTCCAGGTATTTGGCCGTCAGCGGCGCCAGCTTGCTTTTATCGATGTCTTTCGGGTTGCTTGCGGGGAAGGCGTTGGATTCAATGGCAACCTCCGCATAATCCGTATCCGTCACAGCTTTCAGTACCTTGAAGGCTGCATCCAGTTTTTCTCCGGTAAGCTTTGCATTGACATTATAGGCCCAGGCTGCACCTGCCGAGTTCTCCATGGGGTCACCCTTTCCGCCGTCGACTGCGGGAAGAAGCGCCAGTTCGGTATTTTCCTGGATATCCTTGGGTGCGTCGCTTATCACGCTGCCGATGGCCCAGTTTCCTTCCATGAACATGGCGGCTTTGCCGTTATAATAAGGTGTCTTTTGCTGCATGTTGTCGATGCTGTTCAGGTCTGAATTGAAGGCACCCATTTTTGCCAGGCCCTGCAGTGCTGCCAGCGCCTTGACAAATTCCGGGTCAGTGAACCTGGCGCCTTTTTTCGCCTTTATGCTGTTGAACCAATCCACGCCGGTGAACCTGTCTCCCAGGGTACTCAGGATGCAGGACTCGGCAACCCAATTGCCCTTGTTGCCCAGTGATATGGGAGTGATCCCTTTGGCTTTTATTTTATTAATGGCGTCCTCAAAGTCTTTCCATGTGGTAGGGAAGGAAGCAATTCCCGCATCTGCGAACAGTTGCTTGTTGTAATAAATCAAATGGGTGTTGAGCATCTGGAAGGGTATCCCGTAAGTTTTGCCATCCACGACAAAGTCGTCGAAGGCTCCCTGCAAGAATCCGCTTTTCCATTCCGTATCCTTGTTCAAAACATCATCGACGGAATTAATCAGCTTGTTTTCAATAAACATATTGGTCATGGAGCCCTTCATTATGAAAATGTCGGGGAGCTCATTGCCTGCCGCCAGTGTTCTGATTTTGGTCTCATAATTATCGTGGTTCAGCGGTTCTTCATTGATTACGATCTTGGGATTCTCACTTTTGAATTTGTCAATGACTTTAAGAAATGCGATGGTGTTGCCTTCGGTGTTCTCTTTAGGGAACATGTGGAGAAATGACAGCGTTACGGGCTTCTGGGAATTATCCGGAGCAGCGGAACCCTGTTCCCCTCCCGTATTTTCTTTCGGGTCGCCTGCCGTACCGGAATTGTTTGACCCGCAAGCCGCCATGGAGAACAGCACCAAAACAGCAATAAATAAGGCAAACACTCTAAAAGCTTTCTTCTTCATAAATCTTTTCCTCCCATAATTTGTTTTCAAATCCCTGCTCACCTTTCGATTTGCATAAGTCTTTCAAAAATTATAGGTTGCGATTTCTCAGCATTATGTCAACATCCATGGGCGCAAAGCTTCTTTCTCTTTGTACCACGGGCCTGAATAAATGCCGGGGAAAACACCTATGCAAATCCACCTTGAAAACTTTCGGCGCCTACAGCTTGTAATAAAATTATAAGATCATCTGGCCAGGAATGCTAGGGCTGATATCTACACAAATATCATGATTTGTGTCACGATTGGTTTTTCAGACTGTTTTCCCTGAATTCCTTGGGTGTGCATCCGAAGTATTTCTTAAAATTGTGGGTAAAAACCTTGTAATCATTGTAGCCCACCTTTTCCGCCACTTCATACACCCTCAGCTTCAAGTCCGTGAGGAGACCCCTGGCCTTGTCCAGCCGGATCATGTTGAGCCACTCGGTAAAGCTCTTGCCCGTCTCCTTTTTGAACACCCTGCTGAAATAGTTGGGAGTGACATAGGTAATGGCGGCCATCTGTTCCACTCCGATATCTTCATTGTAATGGTCATTGACATAATGCATGGCCACCTTGACAATCCCTTTGTAATTTTCCTTTTTACTTTTTTGCATGGCGTCAATAAAGCTGTTGAAAACGTTTTTCAGCCACCCTTTGATATCTTCCAGGGTCTCATATTTGTCTATTTCCCCGTAGGGGTCGAACTGCTTTCCCGAGTATTTTCCATAGTCCACTCCGATTTCTTCCAGATGGCTTGCCGAAACGGCAATAAGCCTCAGGCAAATATTTGTCACTTCTTCGAAGGAGGTTTTGGTATTGGTGAAATTCAAATATATCTTTTCAAGGACTCTGTCCAGCTTTTCCGCTTCCATGGTTTTCAAACAGCTGATGATCTCTTTTTCATCCGCCGAGGGGTAAATGATGGGGGAAAGGGTGTGGGCCCTGTCCACATCGTTGATACTTATTATTTTGCCTTTTCCTTTGAATGCCTTGCTCCTCAAGGCAAACAGGGCTTCATTATAGGCCTGGGGGATTTCACGCACGCTTTTGCAGATATTGCTTATTCCTATGGTTACCGTCAGCCGCTGGTGTTTCTTCACACAGTCCTGGATTTCCCCATATAGCTCCTGCAGCTCCTGTCTGTTTGCATTGCCCACATTGATCACCGACTGGAGATAGTCAAATTCGCTGAAGCATACCACACTGTCGGTATAAGGGCTGAGAATCTCTTCGGCAATATTTTTTATGGACAGCTTGAACTGCTCCTTTTCCCTGTCCGACAGGTTCTCGGTAATGAGAAAAAAGTCGTCGATGTCGATGATTGCCACCTGGTATTCTTCCCCGGAAAGATTGACATTCAGCTCCTTTGACTTTTCCGCGATATCCGTCGGATCGGTGATTTCCCCCTTGACCAGCGAATTGACAAACCGGGCCTGCAGAAAGGGGAGGTTTTCCTTAAAAATGTTTTTGAGACGCGCATCCTTCCGCAGGGTATCCAGCTCCCGAAGTATTTCATCCCGCTGTTTCACGATGATCTTGATGAGCTTGTCCGCACCGATGGGTTTTAAAAGATACTCATTTACTCCTAGGCTCAGGGCTTCCCTGGCGTACTTGAAATCATCAAAGCCGCTGATGATGATAATTCTCACGTGGGGCATTTTTTCTTTTAATCTCCTTGAGAATTCCAGTCCGTCCATCACCGGCATTCTCACATCGGCCACCACGATGTTGGGCTCCAGGCTTAAGGCCTTTTCCAGGCCTTCCCTTCCGTTTGAAGCCTCTCCCACCACCACCATATCCATGGACTCCCAGTCGATGGATGTTTTGATTCCTGTACGTATGAGAATCTCATCGTCGATGATCAATACCTTAATCATGAGAAGCTTCCTCCTTATTATAGGGCTGTGTCACGACTACCGTTGTTCCTACGGTATTGTTGAAAAAGTCCAGTCCGTAATCTTCCCCGAAGTACAGTTTGATTCTGTCATTTACATTTTTGATTGCAACGCCTTTGTTGTTATCGGTGGCTTTATTGAGCAGCTCCCTGATTTCTTCGAGATTCACGCCGCAGCCGTTGTCACTGACGATGAAAAGCAGCTTGTTGTCCTCCCTCCGGATACGGATGTCAATTTCCCCATTTTCTCCGTTCTTTTCAATTCCATGAACGATGGAATTCTCGATTAAAGGCTGCAGCACCAGCTTCAAGGTGACGCAATCCAGAACTTCCTCCTCCACCTTCAGGGAAAAGGTGATCATCTCTTTGTATCTGGCCTGCTGGATGATGATGTAGTTTTTGATATGCTCTATTTCTCCCCGGACGGTTGTTATTTCATTGCCGCTGTTCAAGCTCAGCCTGAACAGGTTGGACAGGGCTTCCACCAGGTTGCAGGTCTCAAAGGCCTTTTCCATTCTTCCCATCCAGTAAATATTGTCAAGGGTGTTGTACAGGAAATGGGGATTGATCTGGGCCTGAAGGGCTTTGAGCTCCGCCTCCTTCTGCTTGATCTGCACGGAGTAGACCTTCAATATCAATTCCTTCAATTTGCCGGACATTTTGTTGAAGTTCCTGCACAGCAGGGTGATTTCATCGTTCCCCCGGGGTTCTACATATACGTCAAAATCTTCGTTTTCCAATTTACTCATCATTTTGTACAGCTTCTTCACCCGGTGGACGATTCTGTTTGAAAACAGGATGGCTATGACGATGCAAATGGAAAAACTGATTGCCATGGCTGTAAATACGGCGCTTTGTATCATGGTGTTCTCTTTCAGCAGTTCTGCCATGGGCACCATGTTCAGCACTTTCCATCCAAGGCTGTCAATGGTGAAATACGTGACCAGAAAGACCTTGCCTTGTGCCGTATATTCAAAATACCCTTCCGGTGAATTGAAGGAACCTTCTCCAAACATTTGAAAGTTGAAGGCCTGTCCGATCCGTTCAGAACTGGTGGCGGATATGATGACATTCTTATTGTCGATAACGAAGAAATCATCTCCTTTACCGATGATTTTATCTTTGTAGATATTGGAAAAGGCATTCTCATTGATATTTATTTTTAGAATGGCCAGCTTGTTGGTAATATTTGCAATGTCATTGATGATCCTCACCATGGAGAATACATCCGTCGGCCGGTTGTTGTAATTGATCACCCTGTCCAGATACCACATGCTTCCGCCCCTTAGATGCAATGCCTCCTTCAGGATGTTTTCATCGATTTCGTTTTTTGTTCCCGCCGTATTTAATTCAAAATTGTTGAAGCCCTTGATGTAGATTGAGTTGATAAAAATTTTCGAAGTCATCAACTGCATCAGATCCGTCTCTATTTTTATTTTCTTCCTGGAGATAACTTCCGCCGGTTCGTCTCCCCGCAGCTTCATGAATTCCCTTACATCCTCGTTCTGGATGAGGTAGGCGGAGGTATCCTGTATATTCCTGACAACGAACTCGATGTTGTTTCCGATTTGCTTTACGGTGTTCATATTGGAGATACCGATCTTCTGCTGGAGAATTTGCGAGGACTTTTCAAATGAAATGATCCCTAAGATCGTAATAGGAATGATAATGATCACAAACGAAAAAAGCAAAACCTTGTATTGCAGGCTAAAAAACCGTTTTTTTCTCATGCCTCCGCTACCCCCACGAATCTGAATTGTATGCTGTTAATTGATGTAAAAATATCAATATTTTTGCAGTGATCCCGGCCTGATTGCTTTTTTACCATTATAGCATACTATGGTGGGCAAAAACAAAAAGCCAGATCCATCCTGCTGAAAGGATATATCTGACTTTTTCGCCCATCACTGTTTCGTAGGTTAACGGGTTATATCTTGATTACGGCTTTTACCACGTCGTTTTTATTCTCTATGACAAAATCAAAGGCTTTCTGGCTGTCGGAGAAATCAAATTCATGGGTGACGATGCCCTTTACGTCGATTTTGCCGTCGGCGATGGCGCCGATGGCGGCAGGATACAGGTTTCTGTAGCGGAATACCGATTTGATCTCCGCTTCCTTTGTCATGATCTGCATGAAGTCGAACTCGATGATGTCTTTGGGTGCAAGGCCCACAAGCACGATGGTGCCGCCCCGCTTGACCAGGTATGGGGTTTGCTTGATGGTGAACTCGCTGCCTGCCGTCTCAATGACTTTGTCCACCCCTTTGCCCCCGGTCAGCCCGGCAATCTTTTCAACGGCATTTTCATTTCTGGCATTGATGACATGGGTGGCCCCAAGCTTCTTTGCCACTTCCAGCCTTTTCTCAATGACGTCTACCACCGTCACGTCCGTCGCGCCATAAGCCTTGCAGGCCAGCAGCGTAACAAGACCGATACAGCCTGCTCCCAGGATGACAATTTTGTCCCCCAGCCTGACCCCTCCCTGGGCTGCCGCATGCAAACCAACGGCTAAAGGCTCCACCAGGGCTCCTTCCTTTGTCGATACGTTGTCGGACAGCTTGAATGCCATATTTTCGGGGAAGGCGATATAATTCATTAAAGACCCGTGGTAGGGAGGAGTGGCCAAAAACTCCACGTCAGGGCAAAGATTGTACTTTCCTGCCTTGCAGAACTCGCACTGTCCGCAGGTGATGCCCGGCTCCAGCGCCACCCGGTCTCCCACCTTCAGGCTTTCCACTTTCGAGCCCACTTCAACGACGGTGCCTGCACACTCATGTCCAAGGATAAAATCGCCGTTTACTACAAAATTACCGATCTTTCCATGCTCCAGGTAATGCACGTCCGAACCGCAAATACCCACGTATTCGAGCTTTACCAGAACTTCTTTTTCTTTGGGCACAGGAACTTCGATCTCCCTGATTTCCATTTTATTCAGGCCCGTCATAAAGGCCGCTTTGTTGTTCATTTAAAGTTCCTCCCTTTACATTCGCAGGCTGCGTGAATACCATGTATTCACGCAGCCTGGATTGTACAAATCAAGTGATGGGGTTATTTGATTGCTCCGGATTTTTTCAGTATGTCGATATACTGGTCTACATTGTCTTTTGTAATGAGCGGATTGCCGATGTCGGTGTCGATCTTCTTTTCCACGCCTGTCAGAAGCTTGTTGCTTGTATCCAGAAGTTTTTCAGCAAGCTCAAAAGCATTCTGCATACAGGTGGAGGTCATTCTTCCTTCTTTTATAAGCAGGCAGGCTTCAGCAGTTCCGTCAACGCCATATGCCAGTACATTTGCATACTTGGAGTTGTTCTTTACAACTTCGAGGGCTCCTGCACACATGTTGTCGTTCATGGAGATAATGGCGTCGATCTTGTCATTGGCCTGAACCCAGTCTTCCATATACTTCATGGCTTCATCCTTGTTCCAGTTGGCAATCTGTTCACCAACGATCTTAACGTCGGGACGCTTTTCAAAGAATTCTTTCTGCCAGCTCTTGCGTCTTTCATCCGCATGGAAATTGCCTGAAGGTCCGTTCAATACAACGACTTTTGCATTCTGCGGAACCTGTGTTACGGCTGCACGCGCGTTGACTGCCGCCTGTTCATAAGGCTGGGCGTCTACGGAGGATGCGCCTTCAATACCGGAAATTCTTGCGTTTGTTGTGATCGCGAAGATACCCGCTTTAACTACCTTTTCTACATAAGGCCTCTGAGCTTCGCCGTTATTGGGCTGTACAATAATCAAATCATATTTGCTTGTGATGGCATTTTCAATCATGGAGTTTTCTTTTTCGTCGCTTGCCTGTCCGTCAAAAACGTCCAGTTTGATATTCGGATATTTTTTAGCTTCGTCTTTTACTGCATTTGCGAGCCAGGCTGCAAAGGAATCGGACTGTGCGCGGGCTACGTATGCAACTTTGAAAGTTTTCTGGCCGGCATCGTCATTCTTGGCGGGTGTTTGTTCCGCCGGTTTTTCGGTTGGAGCCGCCGGAGTTTCGGGAGCTTTTGCTCCACAGCCGGTGAACAATGCAGCAAGCATAATCAGTGAAAGTGCCATTGCTAATAACCTTTTCATTTTTTGTTACCCCTTTCGACTTGTTTTATTATACTCAAGCAGGTGGAACCCGCTTAAATACCTGAATCGAACAAAATGCTGACGCATTTGAAACCACAATCCCCTTAGCATTAACAAAACCTGCACGGAGGTTAAGCCTTCACATTCTCTTTGTCCTCATGAAGCCGTTCTTCAATGTTGCCCATCTTGCTGGTATCCCTCTTGTTTTTGGCGTAGATGTCGTACATGACGGCAAGTACGATGATAACACCCTTGATGATCTGCTGCATGTATGCGCCTATCCCCACAAGGTTCATGATATTGCTCAGCAAGCCCATGATAAAGGCACCGACCAGCGTTCCCATAGCCGTTCCTATACCGCCGGAGAAGCTTGTTCCACCGATAATGGCGGAGGTCATGGCATCGAATTCGAAGCCTATGCCGGCATTCGGCAGACCCGCATTGACACGGGACATGAAAAGCACTCCCGCCAGTCCTACAAAGAAACCGTTGATCAGAAACGCCGTCATCTTGGTTCTGCTTACATTTATGCCGGAGGCCCTTGCAGCCTCCTGGTTTCCGCCCACGGCGTACAAGTACCGCCCGAACCGGGTGTGGTTAAGCAGGTACCAGGTGACTGCGGCAATACCGATCATGAAGACTACCGGTGTGGGAATGAAGAACACGGAACTCTGGCCCCACACGATGAAATCCCCTAATTGGTAGATATTCTGTCCCCCCGTATAGAGCAGTGCCACACCTCTGGCAATGGTCATCATGGCAAGAGTGGCAATAAAGGGAGGCGTGTTGAACCTGGTAACCACGACCCCATTCAGGAAATTACATGCGATGCCCACCAATATTCCTACCAGCATCGAAAAGATGAGGGAACCGGTGGCTTTATAGGCCGAAACGGCAAGTACTCCCGAAAGGGCCAGTACGGAACCCGCCGACAGGTCGATGAGACCTGCAATGATCAGCAGAGTTTCTCCAAAGGCGATGATGGTTGTGATTGAGATCTGCCTCGATATATTTGCAAAGTTCTGTCCAGAGAAAAACACAGGGCTTATAATGGTGCTGCCCACAAACATTGCCACCAGCACGAGGTAAATGCTGTACTTGCTGGTTAACCTGGACCACATGCTCATAAAGTTATTGTTCATTTCTTTCAACTCCTCGTCGCCAATTTCATAACATTTTCCTGGGTAAAGTCGGCTTTGACAAGCTCTCCCGAGATTTCACCCTTTGCCATGACATAGATTCTGTCGCACATGCCCAAAAGCTCCGGCAGTTCCGACGATATCATGACAACCGCTTTTTTCTCCCGTGCAAGATTGGTGATGAGCTTATAGATTTCAAACTTTGCTCCTACGTCAATGCCTCTGGTGGGCTCATCCAGAATAAGGATTTCAGGGTTCCTGAGCATCCACTTGGAAAGAACCACCTTCTGCTGGTTGCCGCCGCTTAGTGAATCAATGGAGGTATCCAGGGTGGGTGTCTTTACATTCATGCTGTCGCAGACGGACTTGACCGCTCCCGCTTCCTTTCTGGCATTCAGCCTGCCCATCCGGATAAACTGGTGCAGGTTGGGAAGGGATACGTTTTCTTTTACGCTGCGCACAGGGATGATTCCGAAACGCTTTCTGTCCTCCGAAAGCATCACAAGGCCTTTCTCTATACTCCCGCGGACGCCTTTTACCTTGACCTCTTTCCCCTTGATTTTGATTTTACCCTGTGTAAAGGGGTCCAGTCCGAACACCGCCCGTGCGACCTCCGTACGTCCCGCTCCCATCAGGCCTGCAAAACCCACGATTTCGCCCGAGCGCACTTTAAAGCTGACATTTTTGAAGGTCTTGCCGCAGCTTAAGCCTTCCACCTCAAGGGCCACATCTCCCAAAGGCAGCTCTTCCTTGGGATAGACATTGGTGATTTTCCGCCCTACCATCAGGGAGATGACGGTATCAATGTCAAGCTCCTTCGCCGGCCGGCTGTCAACAACGCTTCCGTCACGCAGCACCGTAATTTCGTCGGCGATCTTGAATATCTCCTCCATTTTGTGGGAGATGTAAATAATGCTTACCCCTTTGGATTTGAGGTCCGCAATCTTCTCAAACAGAACCTTTACTTCCCTGTTTGTAATGGCTGACGTAGGTTCATCCATGATGATGACATCCGAATCGTAGGAAACCGCCTTCAGTATTTCCAGCATCTGAATATCCGAAACCGTCAAATCTTTCAGCCTGGTATCGGGCTTATAAAGAAGCTTTTCCTGTTTCATCAGCTCAAGGGTCTTTTTGCGGATTTCTTTCCAGTCCACGGAGCCAACCCGGGTAAGGGGTTCACGTCCGAGAAACATGCTTTGCTCTATCGTGATCTCGGGAATGTAGTTGAGTTCCTGAAATATCATGGAAATCCCGTGTTTCCTTGCCTCAATGGGATTATGGATTTTGACTTCCACTCCATCCATGAGGATGGACCCCCTGTCGGGATGATATATGCCATTGATTATCTTCATTAAAGTTGATTTACCTGCGCCATTTTCGCCGCAGAGAACATGCACCGTCCCTTTTTTAACGGAAAAGTTAACATTGCTCAGAGCTTTGACACCCGGAAATGACTTTTCAATGTTTCTCAATTCAAGCCTTGGAACATTTTCCACTATCCTCAGTCTCCTTTCCGAATATTTGTAAAGAAAATTTTACGCAAGATGTTTACAATCAAATTGTAATAAATTCTGACTCCTCCTGTAATGGACGTGATTTCTTTGATTTTGCATCGCATTACGTATTTTTTGCAGGGAATTGTAAGGATGTGTAAAAACGGAATACTTTTGAAGGGGATTATTTTTTTTTTGTACAAAATTATTATTTGAGGACAGCCCTTTGCCAAAGAAATGCCTGAATAGGAAAGATAAAGAAAAAAAGCCCTGATAATACCGGCTTAGATGGTATCATCAGGGTTGTGTGCTTGAGACAAGGGGACGGTTCTTCTGTCTATCCCTTCAATATTTTATTGACCTTATCTTTATTTAAACCGGTAACCACTGCAATCTTTCTTATCGACAAGTGCGTCTTTTCCTTTAACTCCTTTATTAGATCCTCGGATAAATCTCTCTTTGCCCCACTGGTCCAGTTTTCACCGCTCTTTAGCAGCATTTCTTCAAAAAGTTCCTTTGCCGCTTTTTCATCCATCACCAGAGAATCTTCCTTTAAATCAATAAACTTCTCATGAGCCTCTTCGTTCATATACCTTACATACTGCTTTTTAGCTTTTACTTCGTCTCTCGAAAAAATTCCCAGGATTAATTCTATATCAACAATCCTGCTAAAGTAATCATTCATATTTAAATAGCTTGAATAGCTGCTCCACTTGTATTCGCCTGTCGTCTTCACCATACCTGCCTTTACAGGATTCTGATGAATATATCTGGCTAAAGCGAGTACATACGCATCGTCTTCTACAATTTCACTTCTGAACCGATCCTGGAACAAGTGTCCCACTCTCTTGTACTTTTTATTAAAATAATGGACGTAGCTAACGGTTATACGTTTCATAACTTTGGCTACGTCTTCTGTACCTTCACTTAACATCAAATGGATATGATTATCCATCAGGCAAAATGCATGAAGGGAAAACCTGGCTTCTTGCCTCTTTTCCTCAATTGTTTCAATAAACCGGAGTTTATCCTCTTCATCATGAAATATGTTTCTTCTTTCATTTCCACGAAGCATAATGTGGTAATATCCGCTTTCACTCTTCACACGCTGTTGTCTTGGCAATTTGACCACCCCTGGTATATTATACCAGAAGGTTCATGATTTCTCAAGACACAAGAACCTTCCCCCTTGTCGCTGGATTATTCTTCTTCATTGTCACTTTTTATGTTCCGTATCTCACTTAACGCATTTATGATGTAACCTGTCATTGTACTGATCATATTTTTATCCCACGTTTCCAGTATTCTGTTAAGTACCGCGCGGTTGGTGATGTCCGCCATATGATAGTCTATATTGCTGTTTGTCAATAAGACCAGGATAATTTCGTAGAAGGACTCTTCCAGTAACTCTTTTATCAATCTCTCACATGCTTCCGGCCTTACCCCTTCTCCTGACGCGTCGCAGATTTGTCTCCAGTCCCCTTGGTTTTGCATTATCCATTCAAGAAGTCTTTTCGTTTCTTCCTGCCTGAACTGTTCTGCGGTTTTCATAATTCCACCATTCCCCATAAAATATCCCTCCAAAATTGTTCTGTACGTGGTACGGGTTGCATTGATTCTATCATCAATTTTTGATATCTTTGTACCGTATAAAGTACAGACAATAAAAAAAGTTAAGACCTGATATGGATATTGGTAGGAACATACGAAAACTTCGCCATAAATCCGGTTATACCCAGGAAGAAGTTGTTGCTTTCATGCAATTGTTAGGCTGTAACTTATCAAGGGTGTCCTATGCTAAGATGGAAGGTAATCGTTATAACATTCGCATAAGTGAGCTGGTTGCGATGAAAGTCATTTTCAAGGCGGATTTTTCTGACTTCTTTAACGGTTTGTTACCTTCGGACACCAGCCTGCCTTCACTCTAGTGTCTCACCCGAGGCAAGCGGTGTCCAAGACACAAGAACCGTCCCCCTGTCTTGGTACCTGTCTTGGTTCACTCAAAGTCCTTGTAGAGCAGGCTTGGCTGTATGCCCGTGTTGTTCTGGTACTTTCCGCTCTGGTATTTTTCATACTCGCCTTCAATGGAATGGTAATAAATCTGGCAAATTTCAACTCCCGGGTAGATTCGGATGGGCTGGACACATTGTATTTCCAGCGTCCAGTAGCCGCAAAAGCCCACATCTCCGAATCCGGCGGTCACATGAACATAGAGTCCCAGTCTCCCGACGGAAGAACGCCCCTCGAGCATGGGCACATACCTGTCGGTCCCCGTATACT